>JAJECB010000526.1 GCA_022822245.1 Gammaproteobacteria bacterium | reverse complement strand
GCCGCGCGCGACATCGTCGATCGGTCCGAACGCATCCGGTTGTCCGAGCGCGATGCGGCGCGGGTGCTGGAGCTGCTGGAGAATCCACCCGAGCCGACGGCTGCGCTCCTCGCCGCCGCGCGGCGCCGCGCCGCTCGGACGTAGCCCGGTTGACCGACTGGCAGGAGGCGCCGATCGGCCGGCACCACGACCGCAGGGCATTCGATTGCGGCGATGCCGCTCTCAACGAGTACCTCCGCCGGTACGCTCGCCAGAACCACGAATCCGGGGGCGCCAAGACCTTCGTTGCCGCTTCTCTACTGGAACCCGCCCGTGTTCTCGGGTACTACACGATAAGTCCGGGGGGAATCGAGTTCCCCCGCGTTCCGGCCGATCTGACGAAGAGGCTCGGCCGCTATGACGTGCCCGTCTTTCGGCTGGGCCGGCTTGCCATCGATCGATCTGCACAGGGCCAGGGACTCGGCGGCGACTTGCTCATGGCAGCCGGCCAACGGGCGCTGGCGGTGGCGGCGGAAGTTGGCGGCGTGGCGCTCGCGATCGACGCGAAGAGCGCGGAAGCAGCACGTTGGTACGCACGGTTTGGCGCACAAGCCCTGCTCGACGAACCCCTGAAGCTCGTCCTCCCCCTTTCCGTCGTCGCCGATGCTCTGGCGTCCTCCGGGACACGGCCGTGAATCACGCCGCAAACGACGCGCGCGACCCACGACACCGGATGTCTGAATCACGCTGCCTCCGGATCGCGGGACCCGAAGTCGCCGAGGCGTTGGAGGTGCTTGCCCGCCTCGGGACACCTCGCCCGGCGCCGAGACCTTCACCGTCGCGGCAGCTTCAGCAGATCAGCACTCGTGGGTGGCTCCATTAACCCGAACATGGGTGGCTCCATGAGGGCGGTCCGCGACACCCGGCAGGCCGGGGGCCACGCCGCCGTCGCTACCGAAATTCGACCGTCTCGCTGCGTTCGATTTCCCGACTCGAAAGTGAAGTTCGTCGGTCCGCCAGCTCCCAGATGCCCGAATGCGGACGAACCGATTGGAGAAGCGAGCGCGTGACACATTTGACGTACGTCTCGAGAGCGAGTAGTCTCGCATCCCATGAATGGTCGCGCGAGTACGTGACAGGAATTTCGGTTGGACGCGAACGCCTATCTGAACAGCTTGGGAATCGAGGTCACTGAGCCCCCGCAGTCGGCTATTGGGCGTCTCGCGCTGGCGGGTGAATTCACGCTTGACCAGGCTCGTGGTGTCATTCTTCGCCCGAAGCGCGGCGGCGTTTCTGACCGCTACTTCGGGCTGCTGGCGGGGCTGAACTACGCCTTCGTCCTTATCGACGGGGGCCGCTACCCGGCAGTCTACGTTCGCACAGGTGCCGCACTTGCGCCGGCGCGGGCTCTCCCTATCGATTCGCCTCAGCACTTTCCGTCAGAGGAAGTACTCGCCGCATGGGGGCAACTCATCGCCTCGTCAGCGGGTCCCCGAGGTGATGCGGCGCAGATCGGCGTCGCGCAGCTTGTTGCGTGCTTTGGCAACGGCGTTGGCGGACCCGAACGCGTCAGCCTCGACGACGATGTCCCGCTTGATCAGATTGGCGGCACGAAGGCGACCGCCTCGGAACCGTTCCGAACCGCATTCGCGCTGCTGGCTGGATTCCGGCTTCGTCCGTCATCCCCCGACGAAGTGACACGACTTGTGGTCGCCGTCTCGTCACTTCTTCCGGGCAGAGGGCAATTCCTGGGCTTGAATGAAGTCGTCGCGCCGCTCCTGCGGGTTCGCCGACTCGGCGAGCGTCGGCTGTTGGTTTCAGGCGGCGCCGGGGCCGAGGTCGGGGTCCTGCTAGGGACGCGAGGAACCATCGTGCTGCCGAGTGAGCTACATGTTCTGGATCCGCTGCTTGAGCGGCTATTGCCCGAAGTCGAGCGCGTGTACTCCGACTTTCTGCAATCCCGCTTCGCCCAACCGTATGAGGGTGTCGTCGTCGTACCGCCGTTCGGCCTGCCAATCAGCGGAGCACAGGCCGGGCAATTCGTGCTCGCGAAGCGCGGTGACAAGGTGCGTCGTCGCATCGCTTCGGAGCTGCTATTCGTCGAACACGCGCTTGCAGCGACGGTTGAAGGCGGACTGCTCGTGATCGTGCTGCCGGAAGGCACACTCTCCAGCGCTGGCCATGCAGACTTTCGCGCGTGGCTGCTTGATCACGCGCGGTTGCTGGCGGTCATCAGCCTACCCTCGGGAACATGTTTCCCGGGTACCAGCGTGAAGTGCTCCGTCGTGCTCTTGCGCAAGCTCCCGACCACTGACGACTACC
Source organism: Gammaproteobacteria bacterium (assembly GCA_022822245.1). The sequence continues at coordinate 5,998 of JAJECB010000526.1, read as the reverse complement.
CCATCCTCATGATTGACACGGAGGCCGACGACCTTCGGCGGGACGTCGAGGCCGCGAGGTCGGAGCTGAGCGCATTCCTCGATCGGAGGTTTCCGGAATGCGTGTAACCACCCTCTCCCGCGCTGATCTCGGCGAGCGTCATGCTCGCCTCGATCCACCTTTCTACCTCAGCCGCGAGAGGGTGCAAGCGACAGTGGACGCCGAGCGACGCCGGAACGTGCGTCTGGCCGACGTTATCGAATCCGTCCAAGACGGTGCGCGGCTCCCCGTCGCCACGACGGGCGTGCCGCTAATCCGCCTCAGAAACATCGGACCGTGCGAGCTGTCGCTCGAAAGCATGAGCCATGCTGATGGATCGGCCGGAAAGTGGGTCGGTCTCCGTGCGGGCGACGTGTTGTTGACCCGGGCGGCTGAGCCCTTCCGAGCCGCGGCCGTTCCATCGGGTGTTCCGTCGAAGCTCGCTGCTTCGTCGGAGATCAGCATCATCCGGCCCCAGCCGGCGGTACGTCCCGAATATCTGGCAGCGGTTCTTTGCACACCGACGATCAACCATCTACTTCGCGACCTGGCGTATCGCGGTCGCGTCGCGGCACTTCCGCGTTTCCGCCTCTCCGACATCGGGCAACTACCCGTACCGCTTCCGACACGGAGCCTGCAGGACGCTCTTGCTCTTCAGTACCAACACGCTGTCCAACTCACCGCGGAGGCACGGGCTGAGATCACAGCCGTGGCGGCGGCCATCCACGCCGAGATCGACCATCGCGTCGCGGATTTCACCACTCCCGGCCACGCTATCGAAATTCGGCGCTCATCCCTCCCGGAGCGTTGGGACGTCCCGTTCAACCGCGGCCGGCAGTTCCGCAGGTCCCTGGTGTCATCGTCAGTCATGCGGCCCCTGCTTCAACTGGCAAAGCCGGGCGTGTCGAGCCAGCGCGGACTGCGTGACGAGGACGAGGTCTTCGCGATTCAGGCCAACGACGTGAACGACGCGACCTTCCTGGTCGAAGGCGGCCGGCACCGGCCTCTCTCGACGCTGTCGTCCCGGATGCGACAGCGCGTGGATATCGGCGATGTACTCATGTGCACCACCGGCTCCGGCAACCAGATTGCCTACGTCGACGAGGGCCTCGACGTGGGCGGACAGCCCATCCTCGGCAGCGCCACATTCACGGCCCTCCGGTTCAACGAGACGCCCCGGGTCTTCGCCGTCGCGCTCTCGCATCCCCTGGTCCGCGAACAGCTCCGGCTGCTCTCCTCCGGGTCCGTCCAGCGCTTCATCAACAAGCGTGACCTCGACGAGCTGCTGGTTCCGGTGCTCGGGCAGGTCTGGCGCAAAGACTTCGAGGATCGATTGACGCGAGCCATGGAGCGCCGGCGCGAAGCGCTGCTGGTTCGAAGTGTGCTCATCGACGCCGCGGACGACTACATGCGGGAGGCACTGTCTTGAACGCCGTGGCGCACAGCCTGGATTCTCTCGGCGAGCGCGCCCGCCTCGATCGGCGTGACGTGCTTGCTCGAACACTCAGGTCGGGTCCTCGCTTGACCGTCGTATCGGGGGGCAGGATGTCCGCACTCGATCACGTCGTCCCGCAAGCCACGCAGCTCCCGCTGCTCAACCGCATGGTGGAGATGGTCGTCCTCGGAGAGGAGAACCTCTCGTGGTTGCAGCGCAAGATCGGGTTCAAGAGCCTGCGCAATGTCCACTACTACCTCGAAGCGGCACGCTGGGCGCGGCTCATCGAGGAAGACCATGTGCGTCCGACGAGCCTTGGCCGGCGCTATGTCAGGTCCCGGTTCGATCCCCGTGTGGTTCTCGAAGGGGTTCGCGGTCGTGCGCTCTTCGAGGAGGTCATGCGTCTCACCGATGGTGGCGTCCCCACGCCCGACATCGTCGCCGGCGTGCTCCGCCGATGGAGCTTCCGGTACAGCAAGAGCACAGTCACGCGGCGCGCCGGCGACTTCTGCACCCTCTTCGGCCGCATCGTCGACGAGGCGGCGAATCCAAAGGAGCGGAAGCTCGTGGTTCATTCGGCCTGGATCAATTCGCACGACATCCTGGCCATCAACGGCGTTGCCGCGGTTTGGCCCGCACTGCAGCTCACGCCCATCAAGGGCATCCGTCGGAGAAGTCGGAACATCGTCGATGACGGCGCAGCCGTGCAGCTCCAGCTTCCGTTGATGGACGTTCCATGAGCGGGCATATCACCGAGAAGATCCGCGATTTCCTGATCGCGGGCGGCCCGGCGACTCCGGAACGCGTCGCGGAAAGTATCCCCGAGCTGGCGGAGGCGGGTGGAGCCCAGCGAGCTCTGCTGCTGATGCGGCTCGACCCGGCACTGGAGCGTGCGGGCGCCGAATCGTGGGCCGCACGAGGCGCGGCGATCACCGACGACCGCCGTGTCCAGAGCGCTGCCGAGAAGTTCTTCGACGGTCGCCCGGGAGCCCCGTTCGTCAGCGCGGTCCGCGCGGTAGCGAGCGAGACCGCCCTGCCTGAGCACCAGGTGCGCGAACTCCTCACCAGGCAGTTCGTCGTGGTGAGCCCCAACATCTTCAACCGGCGACGGTAGCGAGAAGAAGCCGATGGCCAAGAAGAAGACCACCGGAGATTCGTTGCGCGACGGCGCGAGGGAAAGGCTCTCGCAGCTCGGTTATCAGCGGATCGACGCCGACTTTGCGCTCTTCGACCCGCTCGGCGACGGATCGACGGCCGAGACAGCGGAACTGGTCGCTCTCGACGAGGGCGAGCCCGTCATTCTCTTCGCCAGTGGCAAGCCCGGCGATGCTTCGAAGCCGTCGGTACAGGACGACGCCAAGTTCAAGGCCGGGCTCGGTGCGGGGGAGGGCAAGCCCTTCCGCTTTGCGTGGGTATCGGACGGCGAGAATGACTTCGTCTTCGACGTCGAGAAGGACGCCCAGGTCTCGGCGCTCCCCGCTCGGGACGAGTGGAAGACCGCCTCCCGCCCAATCTCCAAGACCCGTACGCACTTGGTGCAGGCGGTCTCGGCCGAATACCACCGCGGCGACTTCCGGGCGATCCAGCGCAAGTTCGACCAGCTACACGAGGCCATCTATTCGCGCGGTGGGGTCAAGCCGACGAACGCTGCGATCGACGAACTCGGCAAGCTGCTCTTCCTGAAGGTTCACATCGAGAAGTTGCCCGGCTACGTGCTCGCCAGTGGTGCGGCGAAGGGAGAGCGCTTTGCGGACGTCTGTTCAGGCGAGCATGTGCGTGCACATCAGAAGGATGCGGTCGTTCAGCTCAAGGACGCCTTTCGCGAGATCAACAACCTCCCGCAGTACAAGGCGACGGACATCACGGGTGAGGAGCACACAATCTTCTCGTATGACGAGCCCCTGCGGCTCGAGAATCCCGACGTCTTGGCGCTCGCCGTCGAGGCGCTCGATCTGCGTGACCGAGAGGGCAAGCCCATCCGACTCTCGGTACCGGATCGCGAGCTCCTCGGCAGCGGCGAGAGGGCGCGCGAGATGCGGGCGCACCTCATCCACGAGGATCTGCTCGGCTGGGCTTTCGACGTGTTCCTTCGGGGCAAGTACGCGAGCGACGAAGGACTCGCCACCTACCTCACGCCGAGCCAGGTCGTCGAATGCATGGCGCGGATGGCATTCCACGACATCCCGGACTCGGATCTCTGGGCGCGACGCGGAGACGCCGGTCAACGGGAGCGTTGGGAGCCGCACACCGACGAGGAGGCGGCGCTGCCGGCCTTCCTGTGCGGCGACATCTGCTGCGGCACCGGTCGATTTCTCGTAGGCGCATTGCGAGAGGTGAAGCGGCGCGTGCTCGATGACCGCCACGTGGGCCACTCGGATGACGACAAGCTGCGGTGGCTCTCCCGGATGAAGCGGCACAGTCTCTTCGGCGCGGATCAGGCCGGGGGCTCGATACAAAAGGCCCGCATCAACATGCTCCTGTACGGCGAGGATCACAGCCAGTTGCTGAAGGTCGATGACTCGCTGACCGACCCCCACCTCGATCGCCTCGTCGGGAAGTTCGATCTCCTCCTCACGAATCCGCCGTTCGGTTCGGGCAAGTACGACGACCCGCGGGGGCTGGCGAAGATGCGTGATGAAACGCGCGGCCTCGAGCTCGGATGGTCCTGGACGCCGGGGAACCGGACGAAGCGAAAGGAGCTCGCCAAGGCCGATCCCGCTTCGCTCTTCATCGACCGCAACTTGCAACTTCTCAAACCGGGGGGTCGGCTGCTGATCGTGGTGCCCGACGGCATCCTCTGCAACTCCGGGGACGCGTACGTCCGCGAGTACTTGATGGGTACGAAGGACGAGGAGACCGGCGACTTCCTTGGGGGAAAGGCGATCGTTAGGGCAGTTGTAAGCCTGCCCACGGAGACTTTCTCCATCGCAGGAACGGGAGCCAAGACCAGCTTCCTCTACGTTCAGAAGAAACGGCATCCTGCGGAAGAGCAGGGAGCCGTCTTCATGGCCGTGGCTGAGCACGTCGGGTACCTGAAGAAGGGAAAGACGGAGGTCCCTGACCCGAGTGGGAACGATCTCGTAGTGGTCTCCTCCGAGTACGTTGCGACTGCGGAAGGAGTGCGATGATGGCCGCCCCGTCTACAGTTTGGGTCGAGCCTGGCCGACTTCGTCCGTCTCGATTGGCCGCCGAATTCTACCGGAAGGAATTCTCAGACCTCGAGGACCAGCTCGATCGCTCTGGGCACAAGCTCGTGGTACTGGGCAAGCTGGGCCGGCTGTTTACTGGTCCCTTCGGTTCGAAGCTGCCGGCGTCGCTCTACGAAACGCCCGACGGTGTCCCTTTACTACGTGTACAGAACATCGGGGAACTGTTTCTCAATGAACGCGATCTCGCGCGAATTCCACTCGAAGTACATGAAGAAATCTATCGCTCGAAGCTGGATCCCGGAGACCTCGCTCTGGCCAAGGCTGGTCGGTTGGGCGCACTCAGCAGGATTCCCGGTTATATGGGTGAGTGCAACATCACCCAGCACATCGTCGGAGTGAGAGTTCGGGGCAAGAAGGTTCGGAACAGCTACCTTGCGGCGTTCTTCCTTTCCCGTTTCGGAAGTTTCCAACTGAGGCGACAGGGAATTGGAACGTTGATCAAATACCTCGGCGTGGAGGAGACGCGTGCGGCAAAGGTGGCTTTGCCTGACCATCGAATCCAATGCTACATTGGCGCCAAGGTCGAACTGGCAGAGCGTTGCCGCAGTCAATCCGCAACGCTCTGCGCTGAAGCCTGTTCACGATTCAATGAACGTCTGCGAACGGATGACTTCCGCGTGGGCGGGGCGCTGACGAACGTCGTCGGTGTCCGAAATCTGACCGATCGCCTGAGCAGCGAATTCTATCTGCCACGATACTTTGCGCTTGAGACCCATCTTGAGTCTCTCGGCGTCCCGGTGATGCAGATGCGCTCACTGTTGCGTAGCGACATCATTCGCTCGTCGACACCTGAACGGACCCAAGACGCACCTGTTCCTTGCATCCTCACCTCCGACATCGACCCACACGAGATCAGGTGGCGAAACCCGAGCCTAAGCGTCACGCAGCGGGTACATGAGGCGCACAGCGGCCACCTCGAGGCACGCGACGTGGTGTATACGTCCATCGGCCCCCCGGGCGAGGCGGCGGTCGTCCTGCCCCAACTCCTGCCGATGGCCGTCGGTGGCGACGTGTCGATTCTGCGCCACGGAGACAATCTCCATCCCGGCTTCCTCGCGCTCTACCTGAACTCCATCTTTGGGCAGATGCAGAACGACCGCTACTCGCGGGGTATTCTGCAACGGCGCGTCTATCCGGAAGACATCGGCTCGTTCCTCGTGCCCGTCCTGAGCACCAGGGATCAGACATACATCGGTGCACTAGTGTCCCAAGAAACCCTCGTTCTACTCCCATAAGCTATTGTTTTTCTGTAATAAAACGGGCATTTGGGGCTGTCATCGACTTGAACGGGCCGAAGGTGTACGCCCATGCTTGGCCCGTGGCGGTCACGGGAGCA
>JAJECB010000066.1 GCA_022822245.1 Gammaproteobacteria bacterium | reverse complement strand
GGTGGTGGTCGGCGCGGGCAAGGCGGCGGCCGCGATGGCCCGGACGGTGGAACGCGAATGGAGCGCGCGCGGGCACTCGCCTCCCCGGGGGGTCGTCGTCACCCGGTACGGGCACGCCGTCGACTGCCGTCACATCGAGGTCATCGAAGCGGCCCATCCTGTGCCCGATGCGGCCGGCCGCGAGGCGGCAAACCGGATCCTCGGGCTCGCGGACGGCCTCGGACCCGAGGACCTCCTCCTCTGCCTCGTCTCCGGGGGCGGCTCGGCCCTCCTCGTCGCGCCCGCTCCCGGGGTGAGCCTGGACGAGAAGCAGGCCGTCAACCGGGCGCTCCTCGCGAGCGGGGCGAACATCACGGAAATGAACACGGTCCGAAAGCACCTCTCGCGGATCAAGGGCGGCCGGCTCGCCGCCGCGAGCTACCCCGCGCGCTGCCACGCCGTCCTCCTCTCCGACGTTCCCGGCGACGATCCGGCCACCATCGCCTCCGGGCCGACGGTCGCCGACCCGACCACCGTGGCGGACGCCCGTGCGGTCGCGGAGCGCTTCGGCGTGCCGATTCCCCCTTCCGTCGCCGCCTGGTGGGAGCGCCCCGAGGCGGAGTCGCCGAAGCCGGGCGACCCCCGTCTCGCCCGGAGCACGGTGGAGGTGGTGGCGAACGCCCAGCGGGCCCTCGAGGCGGCGGCCCGGGTGGCGCGCGACGCGGGCTACGAGCCGCTCATCCTCGGCGACGCCCTCGAGGGCGAGGCGCGCGAGGTGGCCCTGGTGCATGCGGCCATCGCCCGCCAGGCGCGCCGCCGCGGGCAGCCGGCCCGGCCGCCCTGCGTGCTCCTCTCCGGCGGGGAGACCACGGTGACGGTGCGGGGCGGCGGGCGGGGCGGGCGCAACGCCGAGTTCCTGCTTGCCCTCGCGGCGGCCCTCGACGACCTCCCCGGGGTCTTCGCGCTCGCCGCCGACACCGACGGGATCGACGGGACGGAGTCGAACGCGGGCGCGCTCTATCGGCCCGGCCTCGTCGCGAAGGCGCGGGCTCTCGGCCTCGATCCGCGGGCTGCCCTCGACGCCAACGACGGCCATGGGTTCTTCGCGGCGCTCGGGGGGCTCGTCGAGACCGGCCCCACCCTCACCAACGTCAACGATTTCCGGGCGGTCGCGATCGCGACCCGGGACCCGTGAGGCAAGCCGGCGCGCATCCGCGGCGGCTCGGCGGGGAAAGGACCATGCGGCGTTCACGCAAGGCCAAGATCATGGCCACCCTCGGGCCGGCGAGCGACGATCGCGAGATCATCGCGACCCTGTTCCGGGCCGGCGCGGATCTCTTCCGCCTCAACTTCAGCCACGGAGAGGCGGCGGACCACCGCCGCCGGGTCGAGATCATCCGCTCCGTCGAGGAGGAGGAGGGACGACCGATCGGGATCCTCCTCGACCTCCAGGGGCCGAAGTTCCGGCTCGGGACGTTCGGGGGGGACGGGGCCGTGGAGGTGCAACCCGGCGAGCCTTTCCGCCTCGATCTCGACGAGCGCCCGGGTGACGCGACGCGGGTGACGTTCCCGCATCCGGAGCTCTTCCCCGTCCTCCTTCCCGGCAGCTCGCTGCTCGTGGACGACGGGCGGCTGCGGCTCACCGTCACCGCGCATGGCGCGGACTTCGCCGAGACCGAGGTCGCGGTCGGCGGCGAGCTCTCCGACCGCAAGGGCGTGAACCTGCCGGGCGTGTTCCTGAACCTGTCGGCGATGACCGACAAGGACCGCCACGACGCGGCGCTCGGCCTCGAGCTCGGGGTGGACTGGATCGCGCTCTCGTTCGTGCAGCGGCCCGAGGACGCGGGCGAGCTTCGAAGGCTCGTCGGCAATCGGTGCCGGGTGATGGCGAAGCTCGAGAAGCCGGCCGCGCTCGCGGCCCTGGACCCGATCGTGAACGCCTTCGACGCGGTGATGGTCGCGCGGGGGGACCTCGGGGTCGAGATGCCGCCGGAGACCATCCCGACCGCGCAGCGCCGGATCGTGCGCGCCTGCCGGGAGACCGGCAAGCCGGTGGTGGTCGCGACCCAGATGCTCGAGTCGATGGTGGGCTCCCCGATCCCGACCCGGGCCGAGGCGTCGGACGTCGCGACCGCGGTGTACGAGGGCGCGGACGTGGTGATGCTCTCGGCGGAGACCGCGGCAGGCCAGCATCCGGTCGAGTCGGTCCGGATGATGAACCGGATCATCGAGCAGATCGAAGGGGACGAGTACTACCGGGCCGGTATCGAGGGCGAGCGCGGCAACCCCGAGCCGACGGTCGCGGACGCGATCTGCTACTCGCTCCAGAGCACCGCCCGGGTGCTTTCCGCGCCCGCGGTGGTCGCGTACACCGCGTCGGGCTTCTCCGCCGAGCGGGCGGCGCGCGAGCGCCCCGCCGCCCCAATCCTCGCCCTCACCCCCCACCTGGAGACCGCCCGCCGCCTCGCCCTCGTGTGGGGCGTGCATCCGGTCCGGGTCCGCGACGTAGTGGACGAGCACGAGATGGTGGAGGTCGCGTGCGAGGCGGCGGTGCGCGAGGGCGCGGCGGCGCCGGGAGACCGGCTCGTCATCGCGGCGGGAGTGCCGTTCGGCACCTCCGGCACGATGAACATGATCCGGGTCGCGGAGATCCCCCCGGGGACCGGAGGGGAAGAGAAAGCACCGTGAATTCTCGCCGCAACCCCCTATAATCCCGCGTTCAGCGTTTCAGGCGCGCCCGGCGCGCCGGCCTTCCGATGGGCGGAGGCCGGGATGGATGCAGGGCCGCAGAGCATTCCGGGAATGGAGCAGACGTGACAGACAAACCCGCCGGCCGGATCGACGACGTGCGCATCGAAGACGAGTTTGCCGTCGCGTCGCCGCAGGAGGTGCTGAGCGAGCTCCCGGTGACGGAGTCCGCGGCCCGGACCACGTTCGGGTCGCGCGAGGCGATTCGGCGGGTGCTCGAGGGCGAGGACGACCGGGCCGTCGTCGTGGTGGGGCCCTGCTCGATCCACGATCCGGCGGCCGCCATCGACTATGGCGAGCGGCTCGCCGCGGTCCGCGAACGGCTGGCGGCCGACCTCGAGATCGTCATGCGCGTCTACTTCGAGAAGCCCCGGACCACCGTCGGCTGGAAGGGGCTCATCAACGACCCGGGCCTCGACGACACGTTCCGGATCGACGACGGGCTCCGGGTGGCCCGCCGCCTGCTGCTCGATCTGGGCGAGATGGGACTCCCTTCGGGGGTCGAGTTCCTCGACGTGTTCACGCCCCAGTACTTCGCCGACCTCGTGGCGTGGGGGGCGATCGGCGCGCGGACGACCGAGAGCCAGTTGCACCGGCAGCTCGCATCCGGCCTCTCGTGCCCGGTCGGGTTCAAGAACGGCACCGCCGGCAACGTCAAGATCGCGGTCGACGCGATCGGCGCCGCGCGCTCCCCTCATCACTTCCTCGGGGTCACGAAGGAGGGGCACGCGGGGATCTTCCGCACCACCGGGAACCTCGACTGCCACGTCATCCTGCGCGGCGGGGACCGCCCGAACTACGGGGCGGAGGACGTCGCGCAGGCGAGCGCGCTCCTCGAGGCGGCGAAGCTCCCCGCTCGCGTCATGATCGACTTCAGCCACGCCAACAGCTCCAAGCAGCACGAGCGCCAGGTACTGGTCGGCGAGGACGTGGCGGGCCAGATCGCGGGCGGCGACCGCCGCATCGTCGGAGTCATGATCGAGAGCAACCTCGTGGCCGGCCGGCAGGACGTGAAGCCCGGCGAGCCCCGCGTGTACGGGCAGAGCATCACCGACGCCTGCCTCGGCTGGGAGGATACCGAGCCGCTCCTCGAGCGCCTCGCCGCCGCCGTCCGAGCCCGCCGCCGCACCGCGAGCGCCGCCGCCGCCGACTGACCCCCACATCCCCGGGTAACGGAACGCATACGACGGGGCATGTGGAAGTGAGCGGGAGTGGGAGTCGGACTCGGCCCGGGAGTCTCCCTGCGGACGGGGAGACCGCGGCGTCGCGGGAGGTGCCACTCGCGCCGGACTATCTCCGGCGCATTGCGCAGGTCGAAGCGATGCCGGAGAACGCCTGCGGAGCCGACAAGACCTGGGTGCACCGGGCGCACGCGGACGCGGTGCGACACCTGCGTTCGGCGAAGCGGCGGTGAGTGGGTGGACCCGTTCGCCTCGCTTGCCCGCGCGCTCTCGGAGGCGGATATTCGCTACCTGGTGATCGGCGTCTGGGGGGCGAACTACTACGCGGCGTCCGGCAGCGAGATGTTCACGACCCTCGATCGGGACCTCTTCCTGCCCGCGGACTCCGACAATCTTCTCGATGCGTGGCGGGTCTGCGAAGCGAATGGGTTCGGGTCGTTCGTCGGGGCGGAACCGCTCGATATGCCGAGAGGTGGCTTTCTCGCCAAGGGATTCGTCGAGCGGCGTGCGCTCACGCGTGCGAGCGACGGTGCCGGGACGGATGTCGATCTGTCGCTCGTCATGAGCGGCTTCGAGTTCGAGGAAATCTGGCCGGCGCGCCGGATTTTCGAGGTGGAAGGCGTCGCGATTCTCGTCGCGCGACTCTCTCACATCGTCGAGTCGAAGGCCCGGGCGGGGCGGGAGAAGGATCGGCTCTTTCTCGCGACCCACCGGGAGGCGCTCCGGCACCTGCTGTCCGACGATGAGACGAATTCCTGATGTGGCAGGACGTTCTTCGCCGCTTCAATCGTGTTCTCGGACTTCGAATGGCGGCGGCGGGCGGAGCCAGCGCCCGCGGAAACGCACGTAGAGGCGCGATCGGGACAGTGAAATCGCGAGCCGCACCATCGACCGCACGACGGTCGCGGTATGGTTCGCGCCAGCCCGCCGCTTGGGGAACGTCATCATGAACCGGAGAAGAACCGCCCTCGTATGGTTCGTTGCGCTTTTTCTCGCAGGATGCGCGGGTCGAATCATCGATGATCGGATGCAAGCCTTCATCGGTCAGCCGGCATCGTACGTCTTCGAGAAGCTGGGAGTGCC
>JAJECB010000164.1 GCA_022822245.1 Gammaproteobacteria bacterium | reverse complement strand
GCCGTCGCCCCCGGGGGGGGGTGGGGAGCCCCCCGCCCCGGGGAGCGCCCGAATGCGTGGCCTATGGGCGGCGCGCCCGGCCGCGCCGACGCGCTAGATCGCGTCCTCCGCCTTCAGCATCCGGAGCGATTCCCGGAACGCGTCCGCGGTCTCCGTGAGCTCCCGGTCCCCGTGGACGGCGGAGATGGTGCCGCCCGGCCAGCCGGTGACGTCCACCCCGTTCGAGAGCATCGCGAGGCGAAGCCGGTCGGCGAGGCCCGGCGGGTTCGCCTTGAGCTCCCGGTAGTCGATCGAGAAGGGGTCGAAGCGGTCCGGACGAAGGGACCGCCCTTCGGGGTTCAGGAACAGGTGGAAGCCCGAGAACGTTCCGTACGCCGCCCAGGGGACGCCCTCGTCGACGAGGACCTCGTTGAGGGAGGCACGCAGCCGCTCCCCGAAGTCGTTGGCGTTGGCGCAGGCGTCGGTCGAGCCCACGATGCGGAGCATCTCGGTCCCGGCCGCCGAAGACACCGGGTTCGCGTTGTAGGTCCCCTGATGGTTGATCTTCTCGCGTCCGTCCGCCGAGGTCACCTCGAAGTCGAGGCAGTCGAGGAGGTCCTTCCGTCCGGCGAGGGCCCCTCCCGGGAGGCCCCCGGCCAGGATCTTGGCGAAGGTGCTGAGGTCGGGGGAGATGCCGAACTCGCCCTGCGCGCCGCCCGGCGATACCCGAAAGCCCGTGACCACCTCGTCGAAGATGAGAAGCGTTCCCGCCTCCTCGGTCGCCTCGCGGAGCGCCGCGAGGAAGCTCGGCCGCAGGGGGATGAGGCCGAACGAAGCCCCGGTCGGCTCGAGGATGGCGGCCGCGATGTCCGGGTCGCCGGCCAGGGTCTCGCGCATCGCGGCCTCGTCGCCGGGGTCGACGAGGACCACGCTGCCCGCCACCTCGTCGAGCACGCCCGGGGTGGCTGTGCCGTCGAAGTGGGAGACATACCCTTGAGTCATGTGGTCGTGCCAGCCGTGGAAGTGGGTACGGAAGCGCAGCACCTTGCGCCGGCCGGTGGCGGCGCGCGCGACCCGGAGGGCGAGGTGGGTGGCCTCCGTCCCCGACGACGTGAACCGGACCCGTTCCGCGGACTGGACCAGCTCCTTCACCGCCTGCGCCCAGCGCACCTCCCCCTCGTGGCTCGACCCGAAGTGGGTTCCGCGGCCGAGGGCCTCGACGATGACGCGGTCGATGTCCGGGTGGTGGTGTCCGAGCATCAGGGCGCCGTGTCCCCCGAAGTAGTCGATGTACTCGTTCCCGTCGACGTCCCACTTGCGCGGCCCTTCCGCCCGGTCGACGTAGATCGTGTAGGGGTCGAGCTTGCGGCTGTCGTGGGTGATCCCGCTCGGGAACAGCTCCCGTGCTTCCTTCGCCAGCTCGGCGGAGCGGCGGGTGCGTTCGCGGTAGGCGGCCTCGATGCGGGAGTTGCTGAGCGCTTCCATGAAGGGATCTCCGTGGTGGGGTCCGGGGTCGATGGGCCTCCGGACGATGTCGGGTCGGGGTTGGTGGCCGGCGTGTGCCCGGCTCTCGTCTTCAGCCGGCAGTTCGGCTTGCCGCGTGCGGATGCTCCTTCGTGCAGCCGCCCGCCGTGGCATCCCGTCGGTCCTGGCCGGTGCCGGAACCGGAACCGTTGCCCGTGTCGCCGGAGTCGCCCGGCCGGGACGAATCGGCGGTGCGGGCCATGTCCGCTAGTGCCGGTACTCGGGCTCCTCGCGGTCCAGGATTCGGCGGAGCGCCTTGAAGTGCCGCTCGGCGAGGAGCGGCCGGTCCACCTTGAACTGCTCGCGCGCCTTCTCCCGCACCGACTCCGAAATGGTGCGGAGCTTGTCGCCCGTCGACCGTGCGAGCACCTGGAACATCGCGGCCCGCTCCAGGTAGTAGAGGTCGGTGAACGCGGAGGCGACGTCGGGGCCGGTCACGAGCACTCCGTGGCTCGCCATCATCAGCACGCTCCGGTTGCCGATCTGCCGGGCGAGCCGGTCGCCCTCTTCGGTCGCATGGGCGAGCCCGTCGTACTCGTCGTCGTAGGCGATCCGGCCGTCGAACATGAGCGCGTTCTGCTCGCACATCCTGAGCTCCGGATCCTTGAGGAGAGTGAGCGACGTGGTGTAGGGCATGTGGTTGTGCAGGACCACGATTGCGCTCGGGACGTTCACGTGGATGCGGCTGTGGATGCAGAACGCGGAGGTCTCGACCTGGTTGTCGCCTTCGAGCACGTTGCCGTCCTCGTCGCAGAGGACGAGCGACGAGGCGGTGACCTCGGACCAGTGCCAGCCGTAGGGGTTGATGAGGAACCGCTTGCCCCGGACCACCCCGTCGTCGTCGGGGACGGCCAGCGAGAAATGGTTGTCCACGCCTTCGCTGAGCCCGAGGCGGTGCGCCCAGCGAAGCGACGCCGCGAGATCGACGCGGAGCTGCTCGATGTCGGGGCCGGCCGCGGGGGCCGCGGGCCGGAGGTCGGATACGGCGGCGCTCATTGGCTCCACCCCGTCGATGGGAAGTTGCGACAAGAATACACCACGGAGCACGGCGCAAGCCGCCGCGGGCGGCTCCGCGGAGCCACGCCGGATCGCTCCCGACGAACCCGCGCCCCCGCTCTCCGGAACCCGCCGCCGTTCTTCAGTGCGTGGCGCCTGCTCTTCCCGGGTCGTCGTCCGGAGTCACCTGCCGAACAGCAGGTCGGGCAGCCACAGGGCGACGTCCGGCACGAACGTCGTGATCATCAGGGTCGGCAGCCACGCGAAGAAGATCATGACGAGAACCGGCTTCATCATCCGGTTCACCGGGACGTCGGTCACCCTCGACCCCAGGTAGAGGAGCGGAGCGGTCGGCGGCGTGATGTTCGCCATCCCGAGGTTGACGCCGAGCACCGCCGCGAAGTGAATCGGATCCATGCCCACGCTGGTCACGATGGGGAGGAGGAGCGGGGCGGAGAGGAGCAGCCCGCTGATGTCGTCCATGACCATGCCGATGAGAATCATGACGACGTTGACCATCAGCAGGATCACGATCGGGTTCTCGGACACCGCGAAGACGAGGGTCTTGGCGAGTCCCGGAATGTCCTCGAAGATGAGGAAGCGGCTTACGATGAGGACCATGAAGACCATCACCATCACCACCCCGATGGTGATCGACGACTCGCGGATACTCTCCCAGAAGTTCCCCCGGTTCAGTCCCTTGTAGATGAAGAAGCCGACCGGGATCGCGTAGATGACCGCGACCCCGGCTGCTTCGGTCGGGGTCATGACGCCGCCGTAGATCCCGCCGAGGATGAAGGCGGGCATCAGAAGTGCGGGAAACGCGCGCCACGTCCGGACCCCGAGCTCGCGCGGGAATCTCTTCGGTCTCTCGACGAAGCGCAGATTCCGCACGTTGCGCAGGAGAACGAAGTTCACGACGCAAAGGAGCGCGACGAGGATGAGCCCCGGAATCACCGTCGAGAGGAAGCACTTGAGCACCGACTGCTGGGTGACCCACGCGTAGAGGATCTGCGACGCGCTCGGGGGAATCAGGAGCCCGAGCGGGCACGCGCTCACGATGAGCGCGGACACCATTCCCTCCGGATAGTTGGCCCTCCTGAGGTGCGGCATCATGATCGAGCCGATGCAGGTGAGGGTCGCCGCCGCGCTCCCCGAAATGGAGCCGAAGACCGCGCAGGCGAGGACTGCCGCCGCGCTCAGGCCACCCCGGATCCGGCCGATCACGAGCTCGATGAGTCCGACGAGCGGGGCCGCGATCTTTCCCCGCTCCATGATGCCGCCCGCAAGGATGAAGAGCGGAATGGCGAGCAGGATCACGGTGTTCATCTTCCAGTGCCCGGCGGGCAGGAACCCTGACACCTCGTGTCCGCCGAATGCCGCGATGAGGAGGAGCACCGCGCCGAACGCCATCGGCACGTTCACGCCGACGACGAGCAGCCCGCAAAGCAGCAGAAGGCAGGAGAGGATCAGCATCTCATCGCTCGCCCCCGCCCCCGCCCGCGCCTGCCGGCGCTTCTTCGCCGCGGTCGCGGCCGCCGGCCGCCTCGAGCTCCGGAACGCGCTGGAGCCGGAACAGGACCCAGAGCCGGAGGGCGCTGTAGAAGGCCATCAGCCCGAAACCGAAGAGGAGCGCGAACCGGGGGACGATGAAGGGGATCTTGAGGGCGATCGTCGCCTGCCAGTAGGGATAGGCGGCGATCTCGTCGCGCAGCACGAGCACCGCCCACCAGACCGCGAACAGGGTCACCACCAGCTCGATCGAGCAGACCAGCAGGGAACGGATCCACTTCAGCCGTTCGTTGTCCGTGAGGTAGTTCAGGAGGTCGGCGTTGATGTGGCTGTTCTCGTAGGTGCCGAGCGCGCTCGCCATGAAGTAGAGCCAGAAGCAGATGATGAGCAGCCATTCCTCGTAGGCGAAGAGGTCGGTCTCGAAGCCGTACCGGAGGATGACCACGCAGAAGAACGTCGCCGCCATGATGAGGCTGGCCACGCTCACGAAGGCGCCCTTGACGGCCAGTATCGCGCGGACGGGCCCGCGGAGCCCGTCGGGAAGGTAATCGACGAGCTGGCTCATCGGGCTGCCGCAGAAGTCCTGCGCGCTCGTTGCGGCGAGAGCGCACCGCTCGGGTGTCGGTTCAGGAACGGACCGCAGGCGATGGTCAGCCCGGAATCGGGAGTCCTCCCGGAGCGCCCGCGGTCGCGCCCGGAGCTCCGCGCGCGGTCAGGATCCGCGATGGACATGGCGGGACGCGTTCCCGGAGCCGGGTAGCGGTGAGGAGCCAATCGGCCAAGCCGGGACATGGCGGGCGCGGCCCGCGCCGCGCCCGCCATCGGCGAAGGTGCTACCTGTCCTCGCGTAGCCGGTCGATGACGTCCTTGCCGACCATCTCCTCGACCGCGGGCCACACGTTCGCCTTGATGTGGTCCGCAAGCGCCCCACGCTCCGCGTCGGTGAGGTCGAGGACCTCCCAACCCGCTTCCTTGATCTTGGCGACATAGCCTTCGTCGTTTGCCCGCGCCCACTCCGTGAACGACGCGGCGGCCCGGTCCACGGCCGCCTGCACCGCCTCGCGCTGGGCGTCATCGAGCTTTTCCCACGTCTTCTTGCTCGCGTAGTAGGTCGAGGCTTCCACGAAGGCGTTGTAGGGAACGAAGTACTTTCCGACGTCGCTCTGGGTGAAGAACGTGTACGTGGCCTGCGGGGTGCAGCAGATCGCTCCGTCCACCGCGCCGGACTGGACGGCGGCGAACACCTCCGCCCAGTTCATCGTCGTCGTCTTGAATCCGATCGATTCCGTGGTGTCCTTGGCGACCTGCGAGCTCCACACCCGGATGTGGATCCCCTTCGGCCCGACCGTCGCGTAGTTCTCCGGCTTCTTGGTGGAGACCACTCCGATGAACCCTTCGGCCACGTTGCCGAGGAACTTGAGGCCGAGCCGGTCCAGGGTCTCGGCCATGATCTGGGAGTACGCCGAGTCCTTGGTGCCGTAGACGCGCGCGAGCTCGTCCCAGGAGCCGACGAGGAACGGCAGCGAGTTCACCTCCAGCACCGGGTCCTTGTGGGCGTAGACGAATGCGTGGACGAGATCGATGTTGCCGCGGATGGTGTCCTCGAGGAGCTCCTCGCCCGAGCCGAGCTGCCCGGCCGGAAAGTACTTGACGGTGAGGCCGACGCCCGCGCCCTCGATGTCGGCCTTGATCTGCTCGAGCATCTTGTGCCCGTAGTGCTCGACGGGGAGGACCCCGGCGACCTTCAGGGTCATGTCGGCCGCGAACGCGCCGGTCGTCGCGGCGAGGGCGAGAAACGCGCCCGCCGAGGCGCCGGCGAGAGTCCGGAATCTGCTCATCGTCTTCTCCTTTGGTGAACTGCCGCCGGGAACCGCGGCGCGTGACCGCACGGTAGCGCAACCTCGCCCGCGCAATCAAATCGTTCGCACGGTCTGCCGGAGGGCGCTCAAGGCGCGTTCGAGGAGTCTGCGCTTCCGCGCCCTTCCGCCCTTTCCGGCAGGACGGGGCCGGCCGCGCCGCCCGTCCCCCCGGACGTTCCTCTCCACCGTCGAGTCAGTCCGAGCCCTGAACCGCGGCCTCCCGCTCAGCGCTCTTCCAATGTCATGCCGGCGAGATCGATCCCGGCCTCGCGCCCGCAGACGAGAGCCGCCACGATGCTCGCCGACCCGCAGGCCATGGTCCAGCCGAGATGGCCGTGGCCGGTGTTGAGGAACAGACCTTCGACGGGAGTCGGCCCGAGGTACGGAATGCCGTCCGGGGTCATCGGGCGTAGCCCGGTCCAGGCGTCGCCCGCCGACCGGTCCGGGTAGTCGGGAAAGAGGGAGAGGAAGAAGTTCCGGAGGTTGGCGATGCGCTTCGGGCTGAGGGTTCGATCGCGGCCCGCGAACTCCGCGGTGCCGGCGACCCGGATCCGGTCCCCGATGCGGACGATGCCTGCCTTGTGCCCGTCGTCGGCGAAGGGCACCACCGGCGCGTCGTTCCACCCGCCGACGGGGAACGTGAGGGAGTATCCCTTGACCGGGTAGATCGGGAGGCGGATGCCAAGCGGACCCACATGGCGAGGGCTTTCGCCTCCCAGGGCCACGACGCACGCGTCGGCCTCGACCCGCCCCGCCCCCGTCCGGACAGCGGAGAACTTCCCGCCTTCCGTCTCGATGCGCTCGACCGTTTCGCCGTATCGCAGCTCGACCCCGTTCGAAGCGCATATCTCCGCCAGCCGCTGGCTGAACAGATGAGCGTCTCCCCCCTCGTCGTCCGGGTAGTGGATGCCGCCCGCGATCCGGTCGATCTGAGCCCTGAGCGCTGGCTCGAGGACGGTGCACCCGGCGGGGTCCAGGGTCTGCGAACGCACGCCGAGCTCCTCGAGCATCTCGGCCGTCCGGCTCGTCTTCTCCATCGAGAGCGAATCCCGGAACAGGTGCAGCGTGCCGAAGGGATTGGACTCGTAGTCGACCCCCGTCTCGCGGACGAGCTCGCGCAGGCACTCGTGGCTGTACGTGGAAAGGCGAAGGATTATCCGCGTATTGCGGTGCCAGCTTTCATGGTTGCACTCGCGGAGGAACTTGAGACCCCAGGGCAAGAGACCCGGCAGGGCGCGGATGCGTACGAGAAACGGCGCGTCCTCACGGCCGATCCACTTGAGGATCAGTCGCGGGATCTCCGGGGACGCCCACGGGTCGGACATGCTGGGAGTGACGAGCCCGCCGTTGGCGAACGAGGTCTCGAGGCCGGCTCCCTCGCGGCGTTCGATGAGGGTGACCCGGCAGCCGCGCCGGGCGAGGAACCACGCCGACGCGACGCCGACGACCCCGCCTCCGAGGACCACCACGTGCCGGGCCGCCGTCGTACGAGCTTTCCGGTGTCCGGCCCGCGTCTCGCGAGCTCGCCGGGAATGGCGACCGCCGGCAGGGCGACCGCGGGAACGGCGATCACGAGAGCGGAGGGCAACCGTGCCGGTTGCGCGGCGAATGACCCCCCGCACGGTCCCCGAATCTCCATCGCGTTCATTGAACATCCGTCACCTCGATGCCGAGCCGGGCGCAGGCGGCGGGCAGCAGGTCCTCCGAGCGGGCACGAAGCATCGTGATGCCCGGGTACGGCGGCCGGGCCGCCCCGGGATCGATCGCGAGCACCGGCCGGTCCAGCTCGATCGCGGCCCGCACGAAGAGATCCGTCACCCCGACCGAGAGCGACGTCCCGACAAAGAGCAGGCAGTCGAGGGTCTGGGCGGCGAGCAGCACGCGGCCCCACTGGTAGTCCTCGTGCTCGTCGTAGAACTCGTCGAACCAGAGGACGTGCTGGCGGAGGAGGCTCCCGCACGCGGGGCAGCGCGGGAGGTTCCCCGTCACCGGATCGGCCTCGAAGGCGGTCATGTCGACGTCCGCCCGGGCGAGCGAGCCGCGCGGGGCGCCATGCTCGCACCCGTGCCGCGTGCAGCGCACCCGATCGGCACTGCCGTGCGCTTTGACGAGGCGTTCGCTCCCCGCCCGTTCGTGCAGCGGGTCGACGTTCTGGGTGACGAGAAGGAAGCGCCCGGAGCGCTCGACGTGCCAGCGCTCGAGGGCCGCGAGCGCGCGGTGGGCGGGGTTCGGCCGCTTGTCGAGCACCATGTCGAACCGGCTCGTGTACCAGGACCAGCTCCCGGCCGGGTCGGATTCGAAGAAGCGCCGCGTCCCGAGCTCGGTCACGTCCTTCTTCCAGATCGCGCCCGGGTCCGTCCCGCGAAAGGTCGGGATCCCGCTCGCGTGGCTCACCCCGGCCCCGGTCACCACTACGAGATGACCCGCGCCGATCGATTCGATCCGCCCCGCGAGGGCGTCCGCAGGGTCGGCGGCGTCGTTCATTGCCGGAGCCTGCCGCACCCCCTACCCCTCGGACAGCTCGTCCCGGGTCGCATCGAGGGCGGCGCCGAGCTTCGCTGCCAACTCCTCGACGTGCGCCTCGGTGATGACGAGGGGCGGGGCGAAGGCGAGCCGGTCGCCCACCACCCGCTGGATGAGGCCGTTCGCGCGGGCGTGCCGCCCGACCCGCGCCCCGACCCCGAGGGCGGGGTCGAAGGGCCGGCGCGTCGCCTTGTCGGCGACGAGCTCGATTCCCGCGAAGAGCCCGTCGCCCCGCACGTCTCCCACCAGGGGATGGTCGAGGAAGGCGCGGAGACGGCCCTGGAAGACCGGGGCGAGCGCACGCACCCGGCCGACGACGTCCATCTCCTCGTACATCTTCAGCGTCTCGAGAGCGACGGCCGTCGTCACCGGATGGCCGGAGTGGGTGAACCCGTGCGCGAACGCGCCCTGCTTGTCGCTTTCGTCGAGCATCGCCTCGTACACCTTCGCGTTCACGAGCACCGCCGAGATCGGGAGATGGGCCCCCGAGAGCGCCTTGGCGCAGGTCACGATGTCCGGCCGGGCGCCGTAGGTCTCGCTTCCCCACATGTTGCCGGTACGCCCGAAGCCGCAGATCAC
>JAJECB010000467.1 GCA_022822245.1 Gammaproteobacteria bacterium | reverse complement strand
CGTGATCGACGTCGGCGGGCGCGGGTTCTCCGCCGAAGCGAAGTCCATCTTCGAGGAGGGGGTGCGGATCCCCCACATGCGGCTCCGGAGCGAGGGGGCCCTGAACGAAGACCTCATGACGATCCTCCTCGCCAACACCCGCAACCCGGTGGAGGTGCGGGGAGACCTCCTGTCCCTCGTGAGCTGCAACGACACCGGCGCGGAGCGCCTCCGCGACATGATGGCCGAGTTCGACCTCAAGACCATCGAGCCGCTTGCGGACCACGTCATCGAGAGCTCGCGCGACGCGATGCGAAAGGCGGTGCGGGCGGTTCCCAACGGCCGTTACCGGACCGAGATGGAGCTCGACGGCTACGACGAGCCGGTCTTCATCAAGGCGGAGATGCAGGTTTCGGACGAAGAGATCGTGATCGACTACGCCGGGACGTCGCGCGCGTCCGCGTACGGGATCAACTCCCCGCTCTGCTACACCGAGGCATACACCTGCTTCGGCCTCAAGTGCATCGTCGCGCCGGAGGTGCCGAACAACCACGGGTCGCTGAGCGTCTTCCGCACCGTCGCGGAGCCGGGCTCGGCGGTCCACCCGGTGCACCCGAGCCCGGTGACGGCGCGGCACGTCATCGGGCAGATGCTGCCGGACGTCGCCTTCGGCTGCCTCGCGCAGGCCCTTCCCGGGCGGATCCCGGCCGAGAGCGCGGGCAGCATCTGGGTGCTCCCCTTCGCCGACGCCGGGGCGGACGCGGCCGGCGGCGGCGGTGGTGGCGGCGGTGCCGGACCGGACGGCAACGCGTCCCGGTTCAACGTCATGAACGTCGGGATGGGCGGGACCGGAGCGCGGCCCGGAAAGGACGGGCTCTCGGTGACCGCCTTTCCGAGCGGGGTCGGCGCGATTCCCGTCGAGGTGACGGAATCCGAGTCGCCCCTCGTCTTCTGGCGCAAGGAGTTCCTCCCCGACTCGGGGGGCGCCGGCGCGGTCCGGGGCGGGCTCGGCCAGGTCATCGAGGTCGGGAACACCGAGGAGCACCCGTTCACCGTCTCCGCCGCCACCTTCGACCGGATGCGGAACCCGCCGCGGGGGCGCGATGGCGGACAACCGGGACGAAGCGGAACGGCCCGTCTCGCATCCGGGGCGCGGTTCGACGACAAGGCGGTCCACACCGTCCCCGCCGGCGACCGGCTCATCGTGGAGCTGCCGGGGGGTGGCGGGCTCGGCGACCCGCGGCGCCGGAGCCCCGACCTCATCCGCGCGGACCTCGAGGCGGGCTACGTCTCGCCGGAGGGGGCGAAGCGCGACTATGACCACGAGTAGGGGCCGCGAATAGCCGTGGACGACGGCTACGCCCACATCTGCTCGGTCGCCGTCGATCGCCCCGCCGCCGACGCGATTGCATTCCTCGCGGATCCGGAAAAGCTCTCGTCCTGGGCCGTCGGCATGGGAGAGACGACGATCCACCCCGACGGCACCGTTGAAGGTGCCTTCCCGGGGACCGGGCAGCCGATCTGGGCCCGCATCGACGCCGACCCCGGCCGCGGGATCATCCTGTATCACCTCGGACCCGACTGCGACACCCTCGTCTCCCGCATCATGGTTCGGGTGGTCCCCGGGAGCGCTCTCGGTGGCCGCCCCGAGTCCTGCGTCGTCTCGATGATTGCGTGGCGCCAGGAATGCATGGACGACGCCCGCTGGGAGGGCATCGAGTCCGGCCACGAGCGCGAGATCCTCGACCTCAAGTGCCTCATCGAATCCACCCCCCGCCCCTGACCGCCCCCACTGCCGGGTGACGACGGGCCGGACCGTTGCCCGGGCCGACCGGTCAGACGTTGAAGCGGAAGCGGATGACGTCGCCTTCCTCGATGATGTAGTCGCGGCCTTCGAGGCGCCAGCGCCCCGCCTCGCGCGCGCCCTGCTCGCCTCCGTGGGCGACGAAGTCGTCGCAGGTGACGACCTCGGCCCGGATGAAGCCGCGCTCGAAGTCGGTGTGGATCCGGCCCGCTCCCTCGGGGGCGGCGGCCCCCGCGCGCACCGTCCACGCCCGGGCTTCCTTGGCGTCCGCGGAGAAGAAGGTGCGAAGGCCGAGCAGCTCGTAGCCGGCCCGCACGAACCGATCGAGTCCCGGCGCTTCGAGCCCGAGGTCGGCGAGGAACTCGCCCTGGTCCTCGGGGTCGAGCCCGGCCAGCTCCGACTCGATGGCCGCGCAAATCGGCAGCACCCGCGCGTCTTCCGCCGCCGCGGCGACGCGGACCGCCTCGAGCCGGGGGTTGTCCTCGAAGCCGGCGTCCTCCCCGACATTGGCGACGAACATCACCGGCTTCGCGGTGAGAAGGGAGAGCTCGCGCAGCACGCCGCGGGCCGGGTCGGCGAGCCGCAGGGTCCGGGCCGGGCGCCCTTCCCCGAGGTGCCGGCCGACCTCGCGGACGATCGATTCACGCTCGCGCGCTTCGCGCCCCCCCGCCTTCGCGCTCTTCTCCGCCCGCGCGAGCGCGCGCTCGACGGTGTCGAGGTCGGCAAGCATCAGCTCGGTGTCGACCGTCTCGATGTCCGCGGCGGGGTCCACCCGTCCCGCGACGTGGGTGACGCCTTCCGTCTCGAAGCAACGCACCACGTGCGCGATCGCGTCCACTTCGCGGATGTGTCCGAGGAAGCGGTTCCCGAGTCCCTCGCCCCGCGACGCCCCGGCCACGAGCCCCGCGACGTCGACGAAGGTGAGGCTCGCCGGCACCACCCGCGCGGGACGTACGATGGCGGCGAGGGCCTCGAGGCGGGGGTCGGGAACCGGCACCACCCCGACGTTGGGCTCGATGGTGCAGAAGGGATAGCTCTCGGCCGCCACCGCGGACCGGGCGAGGGCGTTGAACAGGGTGGACTTGCCGGCATTCGGCAACCCGACGATGCCGCATCGGAAACCCATCGGTGCCCCGCCGGCCGGCGGCGCGCGATCAGGCCGCGGGGCGGCCGGGCGGTGCGGGCGGAGAGGGGGGGCGTTCGGGGGCCCGTTCGCCGCGGCCCCCGGCATCGCCCGTCGCGCGCGGTCCAGCCGGCTTCGCCGCCTTCGCCGACTCCCCGTCCGGGTCGTCACCCGCCTCGCCGCGCCCCTTTTCCTGTCTGGTGTGCAGGGCCTTCATGACCGGCTGGAGGTCGCCGGCGAGGACCGCATCGGACCACTCGAGCACTTGCCCGATCGCGTCGTCGATGAGGCGCCGCTCCTCGGCGCGGGGCCGATCGAGCACGTAGTCGATCGGGTCCCGCCCGGGGCCGGGGCGACCGATGCCGAGCCGCACCCGCGCGAAGTCCCGGGTCCCGAGGTGGGCCGCGATGTCACGCAGGCCGTTGTGCCCTCCGTGGCCGCCGCCTTCCTTGATCCGCACCGTCCCGGGCGGGAGATCGAGGTCGTCGTGCACCACGAGGATCGCGGCGGGCGTAATCCGGTAGTACTCCGCGATCCCCCCGACCGCCTGCCCGCTGCGGTTCATGTACGTCGTCGGCTTGACGAGCCGTACCCGGCCTGCGCCCGTCGTCGCCTCGCAGGCGTCGAGCGGGAAGCGCCGGGCCGGCCGGAAGTCCGCCCCGAGGCGTGCGGCAAGCCGGTCCGCGAACCAGAACCCCGCGTTGTGCCGGGTCCCTTCGTACTTCGGCCCGGGGTTGCCGAGTCCGACCACGAGCTCCGGACGCATCGCCGTGAAGCGCCGTCGTCCCACCGGGTCGTGCTACGGCGCCGGGCCGTCCCGTGCGTCTCAGCCCTCTTCGCCGGAGGCGGGCTCCACCGTCTCGGCGTCGGGCGCCGACTCTCCATCCGCCGCCAGGGCGGCGTCCAGCCCGTCTTCCTCTTCCGGCACGTCCTCGATCTCGGTCACCCGCGCCATCTGGATGCTGACCACCGGCTGATCGTGCTCCGGCCCGTGCGCGAGGGCCGGGATTTCCACTCCTTCGGGGAGGACGATCTGGCTCAGGTGGATGCTGTCTCCGATGTTCATGTCCACCGCGTCGACGGAGAGGTACTCCGGCAGGTCCTTGGGCAGGCAGGTGATCTCCACCTCGGTGGTGTGGTGGGAGATCGATCCGCCGGCCCGCCTCCCCGGAGAGTCTTCCTCGTTCTCGAAGTGGATGGGGACGAGCATGGTGATCCGCTGCGTCTCGCTGACCCGGAGGAGGTCCAGGTGCAGGATCCGTTCGGTCGCCGGGTGGCGCTGCAGGCTCTTGATGACCGCCTTCTCCTCGTGCCCGTCCACCTTGACGGTGAGGACGTGCGAGAAGAACGCCTCGTTCGAGAGCTGTCG
>JAJECB010000156.1 GCA_022822245.1 Gammaproteobacteria bacterium | reverse complement strand
CGGGAGGTCGATTTCGTCGTGACGGACGACCGGCAGCCGATCCTCTTCGTCGAATGCAAGCTGGCCGACCGGGATGTCGATCGCGGTCTGCGCTATCTGAAGGCCCGATTCCCCGCCACGGATGCCTTCCAGATCGCGTATTCGGGCCGGCGCGACTACGTGACGCCGGACGGCATCCGGGTCATGCCCGCCATCGACTTCCTGCGCACGCTGGCGTGACCTGACGGCTGCCCAGGGAATGGTGCACCCGGCGGGCGTTTCCGGCGGGTGGGCCTTCTCCGTGTCGGACTTCCGCCCGGAGCGCGGTCAGACGACGAGGCGGCGCTCGGCTTCGCGGTACTTCTCCGCCGTCTTCGCGATGACCTCGGCGGGCAGGGCGGGGGCCGGCGGGGTCTTGTCCCAGTCGAGGGTGTCGAGGTAGTCGCGGACGAATTGCTTGTCGAAGCTCGGGGGGCTCATTCCCGGGGAGTACTCGTCGGCCGGCCAGAAGCGGGAGGAGTCCGGAGTCAGCACCTCGTCGATGAGGACGAGCCCGCCGCCCCCGTCCACCGCGAACTCGAACTTGGTGTCCGCGATGATGATCCCGCGCGTGCGGGCGTGCTCGGCCGCGAAGCGGTAGAGGTCGAGGGCGACATCGCGCACTCGCCCGGCGACGTCGGGACCGATGAGACGGCACGCGGTGTCGAAGTCGATGTTCTCGTCGTGCTCGCCCGCTTCGGCCTTGGTCGAGGGGGTGAAGAGTGGCTCCGGCAGGCGTTCGGCCTGGCGCAGACCCTCGGGCAGCCCGATCCCGCACACCGAGCCCGTCGCCCGGTACTCCCGCCAGCCGGAGCCGATGAGGTAGCCGCGGACGATCGCTTCGATGGGAAGGGGTCGGAGCCGGCGCACTACCATCGCCCGCCCCCGCGCCTCGGCGAGCTCCGCGGGGTCGGAGAGCACCGCCTCGAGCGCCGGCGCCCCCGTGCGGTGATTGCGGGTGATCTCCCCGGTCCGGCGGAACCAGAACTCCGAGATTCCGGTGAGGACCGCGCCCTTGCCGGGGATCGGATCGGGGAGCACCACGTCGAACGCGGAAAGGCGGTCGGAGGCGACGATGAGGAGCCACTCGGCGTCCACCGCGTAGAGGTCGCGGACCTTGCCGCGGCCAATGAGGTCGAGGCTCCCGATGGAGCTCTCGTGCAAGGGGGTATCGCTCAAGGTTCGTCGTCTCCTGATATGGGCCGGTCGTGGCCCATCATCCTATTGCATCCCCTGCCCGGTCGGGTATTCCGGGACGGACCTCGGTAGAAATCGAGGCCCCCCCAGAGCTCCTGGCGGAAGAGTTCAAGCGGCATCGGTTGACTCGATACTGAGTCGGAACCAAAATGGTTGCACACCTGAAGTGTTCAGCTCGGATATGGCCTCCATCACCATCAAGAACATTCCGGACCGGCTCCTTGCGCGGCTCCGCGAGCAGGCGGCGATGGAGCAGCGCAGCATGAACAAGGAGGTCATTCGTCTCCTCGACATCGGCCTGTCGGCCGAGAGGGCTCATCCCATGGAGTACCGCCGGAGACTTGCCGAGACCCAGGCCGCCGCATGGTCGCGCCTCTGCGGGCGCTGGGTCTCGGACACCCCGATCGAGAATGAAGTGGCGGCCATCTACTCTGCCCGTTCGGGCGGACGCAAGGTCGAGATGTGAAGATCCTCGACACGGATGTCTGCATCGAGATTCTTCGCGGCAACGAGAAGGTCATCGAGAGGCGACGGGAAGTCGACGACGACATTGTGACCACCTGGATCACGGCATCGGAGCTCGCCTACGGGGCCGAGAAGTCCAGCGCCTCCGATCGGAACCTCACCCTGGTCACGGAGTTCCTCGGGACGCTCCCGATCCTCGGGCTCGACCTGCCTTCCGCACTCGAGTTCGGCCGGTGCAAGGCGCGGCTCGAACGAACCGGAATGCGCATCGCGGATGCAGACCTCCTCATCGCCGCGATCACGCTCGCCAACGGAGCGAGCCTCGTCACCGGCAATCGAAGGCACTACGAGCGCATCGAGAACCTGAGAATCGAAGACTGGATCCGGGGATAGCCTCCGTGCACGACGACGCGTTGCATTGCCAGCCAGTATCGCTGCGAACGGCTCCGCGTCTCCGCCAGAACGACTACCAATGCTCCGCTCCCCGCTCATGTGGCTCGGGTATTCGCCCCGTCTTGGAAAAACGGGGGCGCGTGTGCCATGTTCGGGGACGCCCGGGAGGGAGTCCGCCGCATCCTGGCTGCCGTTCCCGCCGGAAGGTCCGTCGCTATGGCAACGGGACGATCGCCGAGCGGCGCATGACCCGGTCCCGGGTCACCAGGGGGACCCGGTGGACGACGCTCGTCGCCGCGATGATCTCGTCCGCCGGGTCTCCCTTGAAGTCGAGGCGTGTCGAAGTGAGTGCCACCGCGAGGTCGATCGGCCACACGTGCAGCCGGTTCAGGAGACCGGCTATCTCCCGGTCCTCGGGATCCAGCCCGATGCGGCCGAGCTCGCGGAGCTTCGCCAGCTCCCAGAGGACGATTCCGGATATGGACCACCGGTCCCGAGCCAGCAGAGCCCGTTCATGCGGCCGGAGCTCGCCCCGGACCGCGAACACCAGCATGTGCGTGTCAAGATTCAGCACTCGCGTTCCAGCGCATGCCCGTGCCCATGATGTCGCCGTGGATCTCGACTTTGTCGCGCAGGCTGCCGATGCAATCGGCAAACTCCTGCTCGTAGTGAACCACGCGCGCAATCGGCTTGCCGTGCTTCGTGATGACGAGCCCCTCGGAATCGAGCTGATCCAGCAGCGACAGGCACCGTTCCTTGAACTTGGCCGCTCCGATCGTCTTCATTCCGGAGTCTCCCTCGTTTGAATGGACATAGTTTATGACTGGTCAATATAAGTGTCCAGTTTTTCATCCGGTGTCCAGCCGTGCTTCCCGTGAGTCCGAACCGAGTGCTGCGCGTCGTGCGCGACTACGCGGGCCGCAAAGGGCGTAAAATCGCGCGCTGCAACGAAGCGGCCCCCCGTACCCGGAGTCATCCATGCCCCGCACCCAGATCCTGACCTCGGAGTCCGTGGCCGAGGGACATCCCGACAAGATCGCCGACCAGATCTCCGACTCCGTGGTCGATGCCGCGCTCGCCCAGGACCCCGCGAGCCGGGTCGCCTGCGAGACCATGGTCAAGACCGGGATGGTGGTGCTGGCCGGCGAGATCCGGACGAACGCCCACATCGAGTTCGAGCGCCTGGTGCGCGACCGGGTGTGCGCGATCGGGTACGACGACCCCCTCTATGGATTCGACGGCGAGACGTGCGCGGTGCTCGTCGCCCTCGGCCAGCAGTCCGCGGACATCGCGATAGGGGTCGACGAGTCGGGCAACAAGGACCTCGGGGCGGGCGACCAGGGGATGATGTTCGGCTACGCGACGCGCGAGACGGACGCCTATCTCCCCGCCCCGATCACCCTCGCCCACCGGCTGATGCGCCGCCATGCCGAGGTGCGGCGAGCCGGCAACCTCGACTGGCTCCGGCCGGACGCCAAGAGCCAGGTCACGGTCCGCTACGTGGACGGCGAGCCGGCCGGGATCGACGCGGTGGTCCTCTCCGCCCAGCACCGCGAGGACGTCGGCCGGGGCGAGATCGAGGCGGGGGTGATGGAGGAGATCATCCGCCCGGTCCTCCCGGAAGAGTGGCTCGACGATTCCACCCGGTACCACATCAACCCGACCGGGCGTTTCGTGGTCGGCGGGCCGGTCGGCGACTGCGGGCTTACCGGGCGGAAGATCATCGTCGACACCTACGGGGGGCTCGCGCGTCACGGGGGCGGGGCGTTCTCGGGCAAGG
Source organism: Gammaproteobacteria bacterium (assembly GCA_022822245.1). The sequence goes on along the minus strand of JAJECB010000156.1, from coordinate 16,160 downwards.
ACCCCTCCAAGGTGGACCGCTCCGCCGCTTACGCCTGCCGGTACGTGGCGAAGAACGTGGTCGCGGCGGGGCTCGCGGAGCGTTGCGAGGTGCAGGTCGCGTATGCCATCGGCATATCGGAGCCGGTCTCGGTGGACGTCGAGACGTTCGGCACCGCCCGCGTCGACGAAGCGCGGCTCGCCGCCCTCGTCCGCGAGCACTTCGACCTGCGACCGGGCGGCATCATCGAGATGCTCGACCTCGCGCGGCCGATCTACCGGTCGACCGCCGTCTTCGGGCACTTCGGGCGCGATGAGCCCGACTTCACCTGGGAACGGACCGACCGGGCCGCCGAGCTCGCCGACGCGGCGGGCCGGCCGCTTTCCTGATCCCGATCCTTCACCGCTCCGGTCCGGCCGTGCGGACACGCCCGGTCGGCCGGGGGAAGCGCCGGCCGGCGCTGCCGTTTCCGGCCGCGCGACGAGGCCGGCCCCCAGGGGAAGTCGCGGGGCGGGCCGGCAAGAGGAGAACGAGCATTGAGCATTCACCCTGACGACGGCGGACCGGACTACAAGGTCGCGGACCTCGATCTCGCGAGCTGGGGCCGCAAGGAGATCGGCATCGCGGAGAACGAGATGCCCGGCCTCATGGCGATGCGCGAGGAGTACGGCGGCACGCGCCCGCTCGCGGGAGCGCGGATCGCGGGCTGCCTGCACATGACCATCCAGACCGCGGTCCTCATCGAGACGCTCATCGAGCTCGGGGCGGAGGTCCGGTGGTCCTCCTGCAACGTATTCTCCACCCAGGATCACGCCGCCGCCGCGATGGCCGCGGCCGGGGTTCCGGTGTTCGCCTGGAAGGGGGAGACCGAGGAGGAGTACTGGTGGTGCGTGGAGCGGACCATCTTCGGTCCCGGCGGATGGCGGCCGAACATGCTCCTCGACGACGGAGGGGACCTCACCCTCGTCATGCACGAGCAGCATGGTGACCTTCTCGCCGGGGTGCGGGGGCTCACCGAGGAGACCACCACCGGGGTGGCCCGGCTCCACGAGATGGCTGCGAACAGATCGCTTCGGGTGCCTGCCTTCAACGTGAACGACTCGGTGACCAAGAGCAAGTTCGACAATCTCTACGGCTGCCGCGAGTCGCTGGTGGACGGGATCAAGCGGGCGACGGACGTGATGGTGGCGGGCAAGATCGCGGTCGTCGCCGGCTACGGCGACGTCGGCAAGGGCTGCGCGCAGGCCCTTCGCTCGCTCGGCGCGATCGTCTGGGTGACCGAGATCGATCCCATCTGCGCGCTCCAGGCCGCGATGGAGGGCTTCCGGGTGGTGACCATGGAGGAGGCGGCCCCGGTCGGGAACATCTTCGTCACCGCGACCGGCAACGCGCGGGTCATCGGCATCGAGCACATGCGTGCGATGAAGCACGATGCGATCCTCGCCAACATCGGCCACTTCGATGCCGAGATCGACGTGGAGGCCCTGCGCAATCACACCTGGGAGAACATCAAGCCGCAGGTGGACCACATCGAGTTTCCGGACGGCAAGCGGCTCATCCTCCTCGCGGAGGGGCGGCTCGTGAACCTCGGCTGCGCGACCGGGCATCCGAGCTTCGTCATGTCGAGCTCGTTCACGAACCAGGTGGTGGCGCAGATCGAGCTCTGGGGCAACCCCGGGAAGTACGAGAACCAGGTCTACGTTCTGCCCAAGAAGCTGGACGAGAAGGTCGCGCGGCTGCATCTCGCGAAACTCGGGGCGAAGCTGACCCGGCTTTCCGAGGAGCAGTCGGCGTACCTCGGAGTCCCCGCCGAAGGGCCCTACAAGCCCGAGTACTACCGGTACTGAGAGGAGAGCGAGAGGGCGCGGTCCCGGGGACGAGCCGCCCCCCGCGGAGCATCCTGGGACGGCGGGCTTCCCGCCCGCGTCGGCCTCGTCGTCGACGGTCCCGGGATCAGTCGTCCCGGGGCGTTTCGCCGCCGGCCGGGTGGGCGCGCACCACCAGCTCGCCGAGCTCGGCCGCCACCACCTCCACCGGTTCGCCGGCCGCGATCCAGGTGCCGTGCTCGGCCCGGGCGCTGTGGTGGGTTCGGCCGATCACCACGGTCCCGGCCGGGCGCAGCATTCCTTCCGCGCGTCCGGTCCGGCCGACCAGGGACGGACCCGCCCCGTCGCTCGTGCCGGAGATCTCGGCCTCCACGGTGAGGCGGGACTTGAGTCTCGCGGCGTGGGGCAGGACCTTGACGAGGAGGAGGACTCCTCCGCCCGCCACCGCGAGGGCGAGGCCCCCCTGCAGGGCCGCGTCGAAGAGGGCGTCCTGGAAGTTCGGGTCGCTCGGCACGAGGTCCAGCTCATTCGGGAGGAAGGCGAGCACCGCGCCGGCGAGGAGGCAGAGGGCTCCTCCGATCGCGAACAGGCCGCCCAGCGGCAGCACCAGAACCTCGACCGCGATGAGCGCGAGCCCGAGGACGAGGAGGGCGACCTCGAAGTGCTCCACGAGGTCGAGGTAGTACTGCGCGAAGAGGAAGAGGCTCCCGAACACGGCGGCGAGGAGGGCCCAGATCCCGACCCCGGGAGTGTTGATCTCGAAGAACAGGAGCAGGAGGGCGAGACCCATGAGGAACGGGGCCACACCTGCGAGCCAGGTCGCGGTCCGCTCGGCCGCACCGGGGCGGAGGTCCAGGATTGCGTCCGGGTCGATGCCGAGTTGGGTGTAGAGGGCGGGCAGGTCGTCGGCGAGGCCGGTCGCCATCCCGAGGGCCACCGCTTCCCGCCCGGTCAGGGTGAGCAGGCGATCGTGCCCGCGGTACACCACCACCTGGGCGGGGTCCTCCCGGTCCACCTCCGGATGGTCGGCGAGCCACGCCGCGAGGTCGTCCTCGATCACGTAGATCGTCTCGCCGCCGGGCGGGGTCACGCGATAGAGGCTCTGGTTTCGAGCGGTCATCTTGAGGAGCGGCCCCCGCGGCCATCCCCGCTGTTCGGCGGCCTGGGCGAGGAGGGTGCGGACGACTGTCTCGATCTTCTCCGGGGCATACTCGATCTTTCCGTCCGGCCCCCGGTAGATGACCCCGATGTCGCCGATGCTCGCTCCCTCGGTGAGGTAGATCTCGTGATGGGCGTAGGCGATCATCGCTCCGGCGGAGAGGGCCCGGAAGTCGACGAACGCGATCATGCGCGGGGCGTTGGGGTCCGTGGTGTCGGACCCTTGCTCCGTTGCGCCTGACTCCGATTCGCCGCCGGCCGCCGCCGAAGCCGGCTCACGGCCGGCCGCCGCCTTTCCGGAAGCAAGGACGGCCCTGAACATCTCGCGCGCGTAATGCACCTGTCCGCCGTCGGTGTCGAGGTGCAGGACGACCGTGCCGAGGCCGGCGGCCCGCGCCTCGGCAAGCGCGCGGGCGAGGTAGCGCGACTGAAGGCGGTCGATGACGCCCTCGACGCGGATGTATCCCACCGGGCTGGCGGACGATGCACCCGCCGTGTCCATCGTCGGCTCGTCGGCGCGCCCGGCGCCGAGCGCCGCGAGAGCAAGGCCCAGAACCGAGGCCAGGAATGCCGCGACGCCGAGCGGCGAGAGCCCTGCCCTAGCCCGCATATCTCACCAACCTCCTGCTGCGGACGCCAATCTGCTCGCTGTGACAAGGCGTACTCCCTCAAGCCGCTTCGACGTAGTGTCGACTACGCCTTCAGCAGCGCGCATGCGCTCTTTCGGTCCGTGCGCCTTGTCACAGCGGCATCTTGACGCCCTCGCGACGAAAGTTGGTGAGATATGCGGACTAGCCCGCATCTTCCGAATCGGACTCGAGGAGGGCGGTCGCGAGCGGGTCCGGCAGCCGGGACAGCAAGGCCTCCGGGAGCGAGGTCGCGGCCGACCACAGCACCGCGTAGTCGCCGCCGTCGAGCTGCCGGTACACGAGGTAGCAGCGCCCGTCGGCGCTCACCGAAAGCTCCGCCGAAGCGCGGTGGTACATCCGGTCGAGGTCGGCGTCCGCGGCGATCGGGGCGAGGCGAAGACGCATCGGACGGCTGACCGGATTCATTACCGTGAGGAGCTCCGGATCGGCCTTTACCGCCCGCGCGAGCGCCTCGTCGAGCAGGCGGTCCAGGGCCTCCATCGCGGGGACGGGAAAGGCCCGCCAGCGAGCCAGGAGCTGTTCCTTGGCGCGCGCCCGCGGGAGCGGCTCGTCCGGCGCGGAGGGAGCGGGCGGATGGTCGTCCCCCTCCGTCCCCGGTGCCTCGTGGGCCGGTGAGGCGGCCGGACCCGGATCCCCCGGGGGCCGGTCCGTCGCTGCTTTGTCGCCGTCGTCCATCCACCCATTTTCCGCGCCTCACCCGCTCCGGCACAAGACGCCGCTGCGGGGTCCGACCCAGGGGGATTTCACTCGGTCCGTGGACGAGTGGTTTGCCGGCCTTACTCCCCGCTCCCTCCGGGGGCTCTCGCAGCGGGTACGCTACGCTGACGCGCAGGGAACATCGTGACGCGGGTGGTACAAGGCCCGGGCTCTCGGTCGCGTAGCCGGCTCGGGGGCAGGGTCCTTCCGGAGCGGGTTGGTTTGAGCCGCGGAGGAAGGGGCCTGCCCCCGAGCCGGCGGACCAAGGCCGCGGATCAATGGGTTATTGTATGTTCCATGCGAGAAGGGCCTTACCTCCCTCAGCGTGAAATGGCCCTGGGGGTACGGCCGGGCGCGTGTTGCGCCACGTCGCGGCCCCGCGCTACGCTCCCCGCGACCACGGGACAACAGTCGGCCGGTCGCGCCGCGGTGGCGACGGCGAGAGAGTGGCTGCACCTGGAAACGAGGAGAATCTCGATGAAGCTCTACTACGATCCCCGCACAGTCAACTGTCGCAAGGTCGTCGCCGGGTACCAGCTCATGGGTGTGGACTACGAGACCGGGAACGTCGACTACTTCGCGCAGGGGCAGAAGGAGCCCGAGTTCCTCGCGATCAACCCCAACGGGGCGCTGCCGGCGCTCACCGACGGCGACCTCAAGCTCTGGGAATCCAACGCCATCCTCCAGTACGGAGCCGACAAGGTGGGGGCCGAGTCGGCCTATCCGAAGGACCTCGCGACGCGGGCGGACGTCAATCGCTGGCTCCTCTGGGAGGCGAGCGCCTGGTTCCCGACCTGCTACGTGTACCTCGTGGAGAACGTGGTGAAGCCGATCCTTGAGCAGGAGCCGGACGCGGCGATCCTTGAGGCGGAGGGGCCGAACTTCCACAACCACGCGGCGATCCTCGATGACCGGCTCGATGGACAGACCTGGCTCTGCGGCACCGACGAGCCGACGATCGCCGACATCTCCGTCGCGTCGCCGATGCACCTTCACTCCTACCAGAAGCTCCCCCTCGACCCCCATCCGAACCTTCGCGCGTGGATGGAGAGGATGGAGGCCCTGCCGTGCTGGAAGAGCACCGACGTCGCCCCCCTCCTCGGCCTCGCCTGAGGAGCGGCTCGATCTGACGGGAACTTTCTTCTCCCGCGCCTGACCGCGCGCGGAGAGGGGGCGGAGCGCGGACCCCGTGGCGGACAGGGAGCTCGAGGGCCGCACCGCCCTCGTCACCGGCGGCTCGCGCGGGATCGGCCGGGCCATCTGCATCCGGCTCGCCGCGAGCGGGGCGCGCGTGGCGGTGAACTACGCGGCGGACCGGCGGGCGGCGGAGGACACCCGCGACCGCATCAGGGAAGACGGAGGTGTCGCGGAAATCTACCTCGCCGATGTCGGCGACCGGGATTCGACGGGCGCGATGTTCGACGCCGTCGAGCGCGACCTCGGTCCGGTCGACCTCCTCGTCGCCAACGCGGGCATCGCGCGCTCGGCCGATTCCCTGGCCATGACCTCCGAGACCTGGCACGAGATCATGCGCGTCAACCTCGACGGCACCTTCCACGCCGTCTGGCGGGCGAAGGACGGCATGGCGGCGCGGGGCTTCGGCCGCATCGTCTGCATCTCCTCGGTGCTCGGCCTCGTTCCCAATCCCATCACCGCCGAGCGCATGATCGCCTACGGCACCTCCAAGGCGGCCGTCGTCGGCTTCGTCCGCCAGTGCGCGGCGGGCCTCGGCCCCGCGGTCCGGGTCAACGGGGTCGCTCCGGGCTATGTCGCGACGGACATGACGGCGGACGTGTCCGAAGAGGCGCATGCGAGGCTCACGGCGGCGGCGGCGCTCCGGCGCTTCGGCCGCAGCGAGGAGATCGCCGAGCTGGTGCACTTCCTCCTCAGCGAGCGCTCGAGCTTCATCACCGGCCAGACCCACGTCGCGGACGGCGGCTACAAGTTCGTCCCCTGACCCCCTCCGCGCGTCAGAAGCAGTTGGCCTCGACGAGGGGCTCACCGGCGAGGATGCGCTCGTAGCCGAAGCGCCGCAGGTCCAGGGTGCGGTACTCGCCGTGGAGGATGAGCTCGCTGGTTGCGCGCCCCATCGCGGGCGATTGCTGGAGGCCGTGGCCGGAGAAGCCCGCGAGCACGTAGAAGTTGTCGAGCCCCGGCGTGGTCCCGACGATCGCGTTCTCGTCGAGGGTGTTGAAGTCGTAGTGGCAGCACCACGCGCTCGTGACCTTGATCGCCTCGAACGCCGGCACCCGCGCCGCGAGGGCGGGCCAGATGTGCTCCTCGAAGAGGTCGTGGTCGATGTCGGTGTCCCGGGTAGGCGGGTCCGACTCGGGGGGCGGCGCGCGGTTGGCGAGGAAAGTGCGGCCCTCGGGCCGGAAGCCGATCCCCTCGGGCAGGATGGTGAGGGGGACGGGCTCGACCCGCTCGCGGCACTCGAACACGAACGTGCAGCGCTTGCGCGACTCGATGGGAAGGTCCACCCCGACGGTGGCCGCGATCTCCTTCACTCCGCTCGCGCCGGCCGCGTTCACCACCGCGCCGGCCTCGATCTCCCCGCCCTTCGCGAGGGTCACGGACTCGACCCGCGAACCGGAGCGGGTGACGCGAAGGGCCTCGTCGTGAACCACCTCGACCCCCAGTGACCGGGCCTTGCGGCGGAACGCCTGGAGGAGCGAGTAGGGGTCCACCCATCCCTCGCCGCTCAGTCCGTTGCAGCCTCCCGCGATCCCGTCGGTGTTGAGCCAGTCGAACTTCCGCTCGAGCTCCGGCGGGGCGAGGAGCGCGATGTCGGCGCCCTCCGCCCGCTGCACGGCGTTGTTCTCGCGCATGACGGGCAGGGACTCGGGGGTCGCGAGGAGGAGGTAGCCGCCTTCGCGCCACGAGAGGTCCGGCGCTTCCCCGTCGATGGACAGGTAGTCGCTCGCGTTCCTTACGAAGTGGCTGCCGAAGAGGCCGATGCGCACGTTCTCCGGGGTCGAGAACTGCTGGCGGATCCCCCCCGTCGCGCGTGCGGATGGAGCGTCCCGGTAGGTCGGGTCCCGTTCGACCACCAGGATGCGACCGTCGAACCCCGGGTCGGACGCGAGGAAGAAAGCGGTGGAGCAGCCGCTCACCCCGCCCCCGATCACGATGACGTCGTACCGGTCTTCCACGCGCTCACCTCACACGAGTCGCGGAGCGGCCCCGTCCGGTCGGTGCGCGCCTGAAGGGGAAGGGATTTCCGGAGAGAGGCGCCCCGGGGAGAGCCCCCGGAGCGCCTTGTGGCCGGGGGTCAGTCGGCCGCTTCCGGCAGGGCCGCCTCGTCGAGGGCCTCCAGCACCCGGGGGGGGGACATCGGGAGGCTCGTCATGCGGATGCCGATCGCGTCCGCCACCGCGTTCGTGATCGCACCCATCGGCGGGACGATCGGGGTCTCGCCCACCCCGCGCACACCGTAGGGATGACGCGGGTTCGGCTCCTCGATGATGACCGCGTCGATCATCGGCACGTCGGAGCAGACGGGCACCCGGTAGTCCAGGAACCCCGGGTTCTCGAGCTGGCCTTTCTCGTTGTAGATGTACTCCTCGTTGAGCGCCCATCCGATGCCCTGGACCGCTCCGCCCTGGATCTGGCCTTCCACGTAGCTCGGGTGGACTGCCTTGCCGGCGTCCTGGACCGCGGTGTAGCGCACCACCTGGACGAGCCCCGTCTCGCGGTCCACCTCCACGTCGACCACGTGGGTGGCGAAGGTGGGGCCCGCCCCCTGGGCGTTGAGCGAGGCGCTCGCGCTGAGCGGCCCGCCGGTCTTGCCCGCGGACCCCGCGAGGGCGGCGAGGTCGAGCGGCTCGAAGTCGCCCGCGTTGCTGCTGGTCGGCCGGGCTTCCCCGTTCTCCCACACCACCGCGTCGGCGGGGATGTCCCAGATCTTCGCCGCGCGCTCCCGGAGGTCCTGGATGAGGGAGCGGGCCGCCTCGACGACGGCCATCCCGCTCGCGAACGTGACGCGGCTTCCGCCGGTGAGGAAGGTGTAGCCGAGGGACGCGGTGTCGGCGATCATCGGACGGACCTTGTCGAGCTCGATGCCGAGCTCTTCCGCCGCCATCATGGCGAGCGAGGCGCGGGAGCCGCCGATGTCCGGGGTGCCGGCGACGAGGGCGACGGTGCCGTCCTCGCCGACGTGCAGCGTCGCGCAGGTCTCGCCGCCGATGTTGAACCAGAACCCGGAGGCGACCCCCCGGCCCTGGTTCGCCCCGAGCGGCGTGCGGTAGTGCTCGGAGGCCTTCGCCGTCTCCAGGGTCTTGACCAGCCCGACGGGTCCGAACCTCGGACCGTAGGCGGCCTTGGTCCCTTCGCGGGCGGCGTTGTTGAGCCGGAACTCGATGGGGTCCATTCCGGTGGCTTGGGCGAGCTCGTCGACCACGGCTTCGACCGCGTACTCGGAGATGGGCGCCCCCGGCGCCCGGTAGGCGGCGACCTTGGGCCGGTTGGTGACCACGTCGTAGCCGATCACGTCGACGTTCGCGCAGTCGTAGGGGGCGAACGCGCACATGCAGCCCGGCTGGACCGGCGAGCCGCCGAACGCTCCCGCCTGGTACACGAGCTCCGCTTGCGCGGCGGTGATGCGGCCGTCCCTGGTGACCCCCATCCTGACCCGGACGTTGCCGCCGGAGGTGGGGCCGGTGGCGCGGAAGACCTCCGTCCGGCTCATCGTCATCTTGACGGGCTGGCACGCCTTGCGGGAGAGCCCGAGCGCGAGCGGCTCGAGGTACACCACCGTCTTGCCGCCGAAGCCGCCGCCGATCTCGGAAGGGGTCACCCGGATCTTCGAGATGTCCATGCCGAGCAGCTTCGCGCAGTACCCGCGGACGGTGTACTGCCCTTGGGTGCAGCACCAGACCTCCGCCTGACCGTCTTCCGACACGCTTCCCACGCAGGCGTGGGGCTCGATGTAGCCCTGGTGGACCGCCTGGGTGTCGAACTCGCGCTCGACCACGATGTCGGCTTCCGCGAACCCGGCCTCGATGTCCCCCTGCCCTATGGAGACCCGCTTGACGATGTTGGATGCCTTGTCCGGCTTGGGGTCGACCCCGTCGGTGATGAGATCGTCGTGCAGGACGGGGGCGTTCGGCTTCATCGCCTCGACGGGGTCGATGACGTGCGGCAACACCTCGTAGTCCACCTCGATGAGCGCGACGGCCGCTTCCGCGGTGGCGAGGTCGACGGCGGCGACCGCCGCTACCGCGTGTCCGTCGTAGAGGACCTTCTTGTAGGCGAGGATGTTTTCGGACATGTCCCGGTAGTTGACCATCGCCTCGCCGGCGGGCTCGAAGCCGAAGGGGAGGCGCGGCAGGTCGGCGCTCGTCAGCACCGCCTTGACCCCCGGGAGGGCCTCCGCCTTCGAGGTGTCGAGGGAGCGGATCCGGGCGTGGGCGTGGGGGCTCCGCAGCACCGCGCCGACCAGCATGTTGGGCAGGGAGAAGTCCGCTCCGAAACGGGCCCGTCCCGTAACCTTGTCCACTCCGTCCGGCCGTACCGGCCGGGTGCCCACCCACCTGAGAGTCTTGCCGTTGCTCGACATCCGCCTGGCTCCTTGTCGTCGTGGCGCGCGCAGGTCTCCGCGCGTCGCGCTTGGGTTTGGATAGAAGTTCGAGGAGTATTATTGCACGCACGGGCCGGCGCGCATCCGCCGGCGCCGCCACCGTCGACGGCACCGTCCGGAAACCGCCGACCCGTCCGTTTCTTCAGGCTCGGTGCCTGGTTCGCCCTCCATGGAGGAGAAGAGAAGTTGAGCGAAATCATGTTCGGGACGGGACTTCGGAGTCCCGACGGGGTTGCGGAGTTCGCGCGACGCGCCGAGGACCTCGGGTTCGACGTGCTGGGGTGCGGAGAGCACGTGATGTTCCACGTCCCGACCGCCAACACGTTCATTTCGCTCGGTGTCGCGGCGGGGGCAACCACCCGCATCCGCCTCCTGAGCGCGGTGGTGCTGCTGCCTCTCTATCCCGCCGCGCTCGCGGCCAAGATGGGGGCCGCGCTCGATGTCGCGTCCGGCGGCCGCTACCTCTTCGGGGTCGGGGTCGGCGGCGAGTTCCCGAAGGAGTTCGAGGCGTGCGGGGTGCCGGTGCGCGAGCGCGGCGCGCGCACCAACGAGGCCCTCGACGTCATCCGGCGCCTGTGGACCGGGCGGGACCTGTCGTACGAGGGCCGGTTCAATACCCTGAACGAATTCTCCATCGACCCGATGCCGGTGCAGTCGCCGCCGCCCATCTGGGTCGCCGGACGCCGCGACGCGGCCATGAGGCGGGCCGCCCGCTTCGGGGACGGCTGGCTTCCCTACATGTACACCCCGGAGCAGCTCGCCGCGAGCACCGGGAAGATCCGGGCGTTCGGCGAGGAGGCGGGGCGCGACCTCGCGGGATTCCGTTTCGGGCTCTACATCTTCACCGCGGTGCACGAGGACGGGGACCGGGCGCGGGAGATGGCGATATCGCGCCTCAGCCGCCAGTACGCGCAGGATTTCTCCGGCCTGGTGGGGAAGTACGCCCTGGCGGGGACCCCGGACGAGGTGAAGGCGCGGCTCCGCGAGTACATCGACGCCGGAGCCAGCATGGTCATGCTGTCCTCCGCCTGCCCGGACGACTGGATCGACGAGAACATCCGCCTCGTCGCCGAGGAGGTGATCCCCGCCTTCCGGTAGGGAGCCTCCACCCGCCGGCGGGGCGACCCGAACTATATCCGCCCCCCGGGGGAGCGCGTCGAGGGAAGGGCGGCGGCCCCGGACGCGGGCCGGGTCCGGGCGCTACCAGCGCAGGCGGAAGTCGTTGCGCCCGGACCGGTCTCCGCCCCGCATCAGGAACAGGGTGCGGTGGGTGTGGTCCATGATCCCCTTGTCCCGGTGGAGCCGGCCGGCGATGTCACGGTCGAACACCGACGTGGTCGGCATGTAGCGAAGGGTCATGCCGCGCCGGGGCTGCGGGGATCGGTTCGCTTCGGAGCCGTGCGCGAGGTACACGTCGTGGAGCGAGATCTGGCCCGCTTCCAGCACGAGGTCAACCGCTTCGGACTCGTCGTACTCCTCGGCCGCCAGCTCCTGGTTGAGGGTCAGATCGGGGCTCGAGTTCGTGTGGTGCGAGAGCAGGCGCCCGGACTTGTGCGAGCCGCGAATGAAGCGAAGGCACCCGTTCTCGCGGGTCGCGTCGTCCACCGCGATCCACACCGTGCAGGTCGCGAGCGGGCGGATCGGCCAGTACTCGCCGTCCTGGTGCCAGGGCGTGGCCTGGCCGTTCAGGGCCGGCTTGGCGAAGAAGCTCGAGTTCCACAGGGCGAAGTCCGGCCCCAGGATCTGCTCGACCATGTCCAGCACTTCCGGAATGCGGGCGTGGTTGAGGAAGGCGAGGTCGAACGCGAGCACGTTCGGACAGTAGTTGAGAAACTCGGGATGCCGCGCGAGCAGCCGGTCATGGGCGTCGCGGATCTCCTCGATGTTCTCGTCGGGGAGGCGGTACTCGGGCACGATGTACCCGTCTCGCCGGTACTGCTCGAGCTGGTCGTTGGTGAGCATCGTCTTGGAGCTCCCTTGGTCGGTGCAAGCGGACCCCGGGCGGCCTGCCCTCTCGGCTCCGGGCCCCCGCGCCAATATCCGCGAACGCGGCGCCCGGTCACGTCCAGGGGGGCGGGTTGCCCCAGTCGTTCCACGAGGTCGTGCGCGAGGTCGGGAAGCGGGCGGTCGGGCCGAACCGGCCGCGCGGAAAGCCGAGCGGGATGCAGCAATGGAACGCCATCTCCTCCGGGACGCCGAACATCGCGCGTACCCGGTCCATGACCTGGGGGTGCAGGGTGGTGAGCACCGTGCCGATTCCGAGGGCCCGGGCCGCGAGCAGGATGTTCTGCACGGCCGGGAACGTCGACGCCGCGGCCACTCCGGAAGGCAGCGAGAACGCCAGGATGACGGCCGGCGCGTTCACCATCTCGTCCGCCAGCAGGGCCGGCATCCGGTAGGGCGACCCCTCCGGGATGTCCGCCTTGTCGGACCAGCCGTACTCGTCCCGGCGCTTGGCCCACCACGCTTCGTGGTACAGCGCGCCGAACTCGCGGATCCTCTCCCGGTCGCGAATGACCAGGAACCGGGCGGGCTGCATGTTGGCACCGTTCGGCGCCTTGGAGCCGGCGTCCAGGATCGTGCGTAGCTGCTCGTCCGTGATCGGCCGATCGGGATCGAGCCGGCGGATGGCGCGCTGGGTGAACATCGCCTCGCCGATGGCCATGTCCAGAGAACCGGGGGGCTCGAGCCGGATCATTTCGCTGTCGTTCATTGGATTGCGTTTCCTCCCGTGGTGAGGGGTTGCGCGTCGCCGCCGCGCCGCCCGCGCGCGATCATGCGCCGCCGCGCCGGATCATGCAAAGACCGGGATCCGTGATCTCAGCAGGAACAGGCTCGCGATGAGGAGGTTGACCACGTTGAACACGATCGCGGCCGAGAATGCCGTCGCATAGGTGCCGGTGAGGTCGAACAGCACCCCGGCGAGCCACCCGCCGAACGCCATCCCGAGCATCGTGAACAGCATGATCCAGCCGAGCCGCCAGCCGGCCTCCCCGGCCAGGAAGTAGCGGCGCACGATGAGCGCGTACGAGGGGACGATCCCTCCCTGGCTGAGGCCGAACAGCGCGCACACGACGTAGAGCTCGATGAGCCCTTCGACGGGAATGAAGAGCGCGATGGTGACCGCCTGGCCCAGCGAGCCGAGCACGAGGGTGCGCAACCCCCCGATCCGGTCCGAGATCCAGCCGTAGACGACACGGCTCACGAGTCCGCCGAGGAACACGAGCGAGAGCATCTCCGCGCCGCGCGCCGCGGGATGTCCGAGGTCGGTGGCGTGCGCGACAATATGGGCCTGAGGCGTCGCCATCGCGATGCAGCAGCCGAGCCCTGCCGTGCACAGCAGGCACTGCATGGAGGTGGGGGTGAAGCCGAGCGCCCGCCGGCGGCGCCTCCCGTCGAGCCCGCCCGTCGAGGGCAGGACCATCCGCTGGCGCAGCAACAGCGACAACGGCACCATGACGAGGAAGCAGCCGATTCCGACCCGGGTCCAGGTTTCGCGCCAGCCGATCTCTTCGATCCCGATCTGGAGCAAGGGGGGCCACATCGTCCCCGCGAGGTAGGAACCGCTGATGACGACGGAGGTGGCGATGCCGCGCCTGCGATCGAACCAGTGGGTGATGTTGGCGACCAGCGGGACCATGATCGCGGACATGCCGAAGAAGCCCACCAGCAGGCCGAACGCAAGCACGATGTGCCAGAGCGAGGTCGCCTGAGCGGCGAGGAGGAGCCCGGCCGCGATCGCGACGCTCCCGGCGAGAACCGGCCACATGGTGCCGATGCGGTCTGACCACCAGCCCATGACGATTCCGCCGAAGCCGAATCCGGTGAAGAGCACCGCGTAGGCGAGGGAGACACCGCCCCGTGAGGCGCCGAGATCGGCGGCGACCGGCTTCAGGGCGACGACGATGGAGTAGAGCCCGGCGAACCCCACCCCCATGATGGCGAGCGACGCAAAGACCCGCACCCAGGCATAGGCGGAATCGATGCGCGTATCCTGGGGACCCGGGGCGGCGCTCACCGGCGTAGTCTACCGTGCCGGCGAATGCGGAAATCGGCCCGTCGCGGTGCGGGCCGACGGAGGGGGCGGGGTCTACTGGCGCCCGCTCACGATATGCGACAGCCCTTCGAGAGCGATCGACTGCATCTCCCTGTCGATTGGCTCGGCGGGATAGACCACGAATGCCGGCATCGGGAAGAAGGGTGCGTCGCGCACCTCGTGGAGGCGCCCCTCCTCGATCCAGGGGTCCGCGATCGAGCGGGTGAGGTAGGCGGCGCCTCCCTGGAGCAGGATGTGGTTCAGGGCCACCCCCGGCAGGGGCGTGCGGATCGACGGCATCGCCTGCTCCGGGAAGGCGTCCGAGTAGGCGGCGCGGAAGGATTCGCCCCAGTCCACGAAGACGTAGTCTTCACCCCAGCCCTCGTCGAACGGGCGTTCGTCGCTGGCCACCAGGACGAGCTTGTCGGTGTAGAGGGTCTCGATCTTGAATCCGGGCTTGGTGCGGGGGCGGAACGCCACCGCGATGTCGATGAGCGCGTTGTCGAGCCGGTGCATGAGCGAAGCCGAGCTGCCCGCTTCCACCCGGAGCGCGATCTCGGGATGACGTTCGTTCACCCATCCAATCCACTCCGTCGCGAGCCACTCGGCGAGAACGGACTGAATTCCGAGCGCGCATTCGATGCGCTGCGGCTCGACGAGGGAGAGGTATTGCCGCCCCCGCTCCCAGGCACGCACCGCGGTGTCCGCGTAGGGAGCCATGCGCCGTCCCGGTCCGGTCAGCACCGCCCCGTTCTTGAGTCGCTGGAACAGGACCTGGCCGGTCTGCTCCTCCAGGGTGCGGATACGCGCGCTCACGGTCGACTGGCTCACATGGAGCCTTTCGGCCGAACGGTGGAAGCTGCCGGTACGCGCGACGTCGAGGAAGGTCTTCAGGTGCTCGATGTTCAAGGTCCGTGGATGCCCGAGGATTCAGTTCGAGAATGTTTTCATAATCGTATATTCGTCTGATTATAACTACAAGATACCACCATAAAGTAAAACTGATTTTATAATCGTTCATAATTCTGGACAGAAACGTCTTGTTCGAAACAGAAAGGTGGTTCGAGCTCGGAGTCGGGGTCCGCGCGAGTTCTGCCAGAATTGCACGCTTCCGTACCGGAGGCCGCCCCGGTCCCGGACGGATTCCGCGGAAGCGACGAAGAGGAGGGTGTGCGATGGCGGTGGCCCCCGAACCGTTCCGGGTCGAGGTCCCGGACGCCGTTCTCTCCGACCTTGGCGAGCGCCTCGCCCGCACCCGGTGGCCCGACCAGATCGAGGCGTACGGGTGGCGGCAGGGCGCGGAGCTCGGCGCCGTCAAGCGGTATGCCGCGTACTGGGCCGACGGCTACGACTGGCGGTCGGCGGAGGCGGGCCTCAACCGGTTGTCCCACTTCGCGGCCCCGGCGGGGGGCCTTCGAATCCACTTCGTTCACGAACGCTCGCCCCACGAAGGCGCCACCCCGATCCTCATTCAGCATGGCTGGCCGGGCTCGTTCTTCGAGTTCCACAAGATCGTCGAGATGCTGACTCGCCCGGAGCGCCACGGCGGTGAGCCCGGAGATGCGTTCCACGTGGTCGCCCCTTCGCTTCCCGGCTACGCGTTCTCGGAGGCGCCGCGCGAGCCGGGGATGCACCCGGGCGCGATCGGTGAGCTCATGCACGGCCTCATGCACGATGTCCTCGGCTACCGGCGCTACGCGGTGCAGGGAGGAGACTGGGGCGCGCTGGTCGCTTCGGCCATTGCGCTTGCGTATCCGGAGTCGGTCGTCGGCCTGCACCTCAACATGCAGGGATACCGGGCGAAGACGGGGGGCGCCGCCCGCCCTCTCGACGAAGAGGAGAAGGCCTGGCTCGGCAAGGCGCGGGAGGTGTTCGCGGAAGACATGGCGTACTTCGCCATCCAGGGAACCCGACCGACCTCGCTCGGGTACGGCCTCACCGACTCCCCGGCGGGCCTGCTCGGATGGTTCCTGGAGAAGTTCACCGCCTGGACCGACTGCGACGGGGTACTCGAGAACGCGGTCTCCCGCGACGAGTTCCTGACGAACCTGATGCTCTACTGGGTGACGGGCAGCATCGCCTCCGCCGCGCGGATCTACTACGAGCACATCCACACCGGGAGCAGGGGGACGCTCGCGGCCGGCGAACGGATCGAGGTGCCGACCGCGATGGCCGTCTTCCCCCGGGAGATCCTCGTCGGCCCGCGGCAGTGGGTGGAGCGGGCGTACAACGTCGTG
>JAJECB010000430.1 GCA_022822245.1 Gammaproteobacteria bacterium | reverse complement strand
GCCGTCTTCCTCGGACTCGCCCTCGTGCCGTTCGTCTGGGGGAGCTTCACCGCCTACGAGCTCGGGCTCTACCTCCTCTACGGCATGGTCGGCCAGGGGATCGCGCTCTGCTGGGGCCGGGCCGGGTTCCTTCCCCTCGGCCAGGCCCTGTTCTTCGGGATCGGGGCGTATCTCGCCGGAGCGGGGCTCCGGGCCGCCGGGGGCGAGTCGTGGCTGCTCGTCCCCGTCCTCGCCGGAGCGTGCCTGATGCCCGCCCTCTTCGCGGGCGTGGTCGGGGCGCTCGTGTTCCACCGGCAGGTCGGCTCCGGACCCTACTTCTCCCTCATCACCCTCGCTCTCGCGATGCTCGGCTTCCAGCTCGCGAACTCGCTGGTGGACGTGACGGGCGGCTTCAACGGGATGACCGGGATCCCCGAGCCGGCCGGCATCGACCCCTTCGAGCACCTCTACTTCGTGATCCTCGCCGCGCTCGCGCTCACCACGGCGGTGATCGGATACCTCCTGCGCTCGCCGTTCGGGCAGTTGCTGGCCGCGGTGGCCCAGAACGAGGAGCGGCTCCAGTTCTTCGGCTTCCGGACGAGCCGCCTCAAGGCCCTCGCGTTCGCGGTGAGCGCGGGCGTGGCGGGCCTCGCGGGCGCCCTCTACGCGCCTCACCAGGGCATCGTCACCCCCCAGGCGGTCGGGTTCCTGCTGTCGGCGGAGCTCGTGATCTGGACCGCGGTCGGCGGGCGGGCGAGCCTCGCGGGGCCGGTCCTAGGAGCGGTCGCGATCGGCTTCCTCGCGTCGGGGCTTCGCGATGCGTTCCTCTACTGGGAGGTGGTGGTCGCGCTCGTCTTCGTCGTCGTGGTGCTGAGATGGCCCGGCGGAATGGCCGGGATCCTCCGGTCGGCGGTGGAGGCGACGGTCGAGGCGGCGGGGCGAGCGGGCGGCCGAGCGGGCGGCCGAGCCGGCGGCGGCACGGGCCGGTGGCCGCATCGGTGGCCGAGGCCGGGGGAAGGGGCGCCGGCGGAGCGCGACATCACCCTCCCCGCGCCGGTCGAGAAGCCCGTCCCGCGCCTTCGCTTCGACGCGGTCGACGTGGCGGTCGGATCGGTCGAGATCCTGAAGGGCTTCAGCTTCGAGATCGACACCAGGGCCATCCACTGCCTGATCGGGCCGAACGGCGCCGGCAAGACCTCGGCCCTCGACGCGCTGACCGGAAAGCTGCCCCTCGCGGCGGGCGACATCCGCTGGGCCGGGGACTCCCTCGCCGGGGAACGGGTCTACGGCACGGCCGCGCGCGGGATCGGGCGGAAGTCGCAGGTCCCTTCCATCTTCCCCGAGCTCACCATCGGCCAGAACGTCGACATCGCCCTCTGGGCGAATCGGCTCCGGCCGCTCGACCTCGTCCGCATGACGCCCTATCGCTGGCGCTCCCCGCTTCTCGAGAGGCTCGAGACCCGCTTCGCATTCCTCGGCGACGCGGGACAGCGAGCGGGGGCCCTCTCGGTGGGGGAACGTCAGATGCTCGACTTCGCCCTCACCATGCTCGCCGAGCCCGACCTCGTGCTGCTGGACGAGCCCTGCGCCGGGCTCTCCGTCGAGGAGACGGCGCGGATGACGGAGGCGATCGCGGAGCTGACGGCCGAGATCGGCGCGACCGGCATCATCGTCGAGCACGACATGCAGGTGGTGGAACGCCTGTCGGACCACGTCCTCGTCATGCATCAGGGCCGCCTGCTCGCGAGCGGGACGATGGACGAGATCCGGAGCGACCCGGACGTGCAGGCGGTCTATGCCGGAGGGAGCAAGGGGTGAACGCGGGCGCTCCGGTGCTGTCGATCGACGCGCTCTCCGGCGGCCATGGCGACATCACGGTCATCCAGGGCTTCTCGGCCGCCGTCGCTCCGGGCGAGCTCGCCTTCGTCACCGGACGGAACGGGGTCGGCAAGTCGACCCTGGTGAAGCTCGTGGCCGGGCACCTCCCGGTGCGGGCGGGCCGGCTGACGTTCCGCGGCGAGGACCTCACCGCGGCCCCCGGCCATCGCCGGCGTCGCCTCGGCCTCGGGTACGCGCCGCAGGAAGGGATCGTCTTCGACGAGCTGACGGTGGCCGAGAACCTCACCCTCCAGTACGCGAACCGGTCTCTCCACCGCTACGAGGCGCTGTTCACCCGCTTCGCGTTCCTCGCCGAGCGCCTCGCGCAACCGGCCGGAACCCTCTCCGGCGGGGAGAAGAAGATCCTCTCCTTCTGCCGGGCCCTCGCCGAGGACACCGTGCTCGTCATCCTCGACGAGCCGACCGAAGGGGTGCAGGCCGAGAACATCGCTCGGATGGCCGCGGCCATCCGGGAGGCGGGGTCGGGGGGGCGCGCCTTCCTCGTCGTCGAGCAGAACCTCAACCTCGTCGAGGAGGTGGCGGATCGGGTCTACCTGCTCGACCGGGGCGCGTGCGTGTACGACGCCCCGAACGGCCCGGACCTTCGCGCCGCCCTCCTGGACCGGCTCCGGATCTGATCCCGATTCCGCACAAAGCCGGGATCCGGGGCGGGAGATGGGTTCAGAGTGAGTTCTTGGTTGGGGAAATGGGATTGGAGCGAGTTCTTCGGCTGCGAAAACTCACTCTGACCCCATCTCCCGCGCGGGTGCGGGTGCGGGCGCGGGTGCGGGACGTCCCGTTGCGGGACCGTCAGTGCAGGGCGAGGCGCCGGAAGAGCTGGTTCCGCCCGGACACCCCCAGCTTCTCGAAGACATGCCGGAGGTGGGTACGCACGGTCGTGTAGGCGATCCCGCACTCGTCCGCGATCTCGCGGTCGGACTTGCCGAGGAGGGCGGCCATCGCGATCTCCTTCTCGCGCCGGGTGAGCCGCGGGCGTGCCTGCACGCGGTCGAGGGCGTCGAGGAGCGAGAGGACGCCGTGTTCGTGCCCTTCGCGGGCGAGCGCGGTCCGCATCGCGTTGGTGAAGGCGGGGCCGATCGCATCCAGGATCTCGACCTCGCGGCGCGAGAAGTCCTCCCGGTTGCGCGCCCGCCAGATCCGGACGTCGCCGATGTTGAGCCCGCCCGCGTAGGCGTAGTAGTTCATCCCGAAGTGGAGGCCGTCCCGGGCGAGGAAGTCGTTGAAGAACTCGGTGCTCTCGAGGCCCGGGCGGGAGATGATCTCCGCGACGGCGGTCGCGCGGCGCCGGCGCTGGAGAATGGGAGTGATCGGGTCGCAGAACTGGTAGTGGGACTCGTAGGTACGCAGGTTGTCGTCCGTCATGTTGACGGCGACCCGCTCCTCGAACGTGGCGGAGCGGTCGGACCAGACGTAGGAAGCGAAGAACTGGGCATCGAGGAGCCGAAGGAGGAGCGGCCCGACCCGCTCGCGAAGCTCGCGGGAGCCATGGCCGCGCGAGAGCTCGGCCATGATCCGGAAGACGATCCCCGATTCCCTGGACGAAAGGTTCACCGTCGGAGCCTCCCGTGGACCGGCGCGCGGGCGCCCTGTCCGTCAGGACTCTAGTGCGCCGGAAGGTGGAAGCGCAACCGGGGCAGGGCGGGGCGCGGCGGATGGCGGCCCACGCGGCCGGGGGCGGCGGGAACGGCGCGTACCCGGCGGCCATCCCGGGCGCCTTGATCTCCTGCGGCAGGCCGCGAGGGTCGGCGGCCGGCTCCGGTTCGGCTTGCTCGTCGCTGTCCCTCGCCGCTACTTCCGGTTCGGGGGAGCGCGTTCCCGGCGCGCCGCCGCGAGGGCGCCCGAGGCATGGGCGAGCCGCATCGCCTCCTCGAGCCAAGCGAGCCGCTCGGCGGGCGTGGCGGCGAGCATGGTCTCGAGCTGCGCCCGCTCCGTCCCCTCCCACGAGGCGTCCCACTCGCCGGGTCGCCCGGGCGATTGCTCGGCCTCAGACATCGCCGCGCCCTCCCTTCAATCGGAGGATTTCCTCCAGCTTCTCGACATCTTCACGGTCCCGCGGACGATCCGCCAGCCGCTTGAGATGGATGAGGTCCGAAATCGAGGCGGTCCGAACCGGGACGTCACCGAGGTCGTACACCTCCGCCCGCTCGTACAGACCCTCGAAATCGACGGGGTGGTCAGCGAAGACGTCGACGGCCAACAGTGGATCGTCTGGCTTGAAGAGCGAGAACACTCGCATTCCCTTCTCCCGAACCCAGCCGCTTCGGATCCGCTCGTCCGCGAAATCCTCGGGGTCGACCGGGACCCTGGGCCGGAGGCCGAGGACGGAGAGGGCGCGCATGGCCCGGGCTGCCGCCTTCCGTTCGAGGTCGAGAATCAGGTCGACGTCGGCGGTCAACCGCGCGTGACCGTGGAGGACCGTCGCGACCCCGCCCACCACCACGTAGCGGGTTTCCGATGCGTTGAGGGCGCGGAACAGTGGCTCGTAAAGCGGCACCCGCCCATTCTATCGACAAGGAATGTCGGAATCCTTGCGGGCCGAGGTGGAAAGGTGACAGGCGGGCACGGCGGTCATGAATGGTTGCCTCGGTCGATCCGGGGTCGCCCCGGGACATAGTGGGCACCCCGGCCACGGCCCCTGACTTCGACCAGTCCCTCGTCGCGCAATGTACGCATGAGCCGCAGTACCCGTGCACGCGAGTATCCGGAGATGCCCCGAATCTCGTTGTTGGTGAGCCGCCCGCGCTCGGACAGGAGCGCGAGCAGCCGCAGGCGCACCGACTCCTCATCGATCCAGATATCGTCCTCCTTGGGGAACGCGGCATCGAGGAGACCAGCGTGCCTGTGGGCCAGCCGATAGACGGTGCCGCGACCTCTGCCCTGCGCGACCAGGTAGCCTCGCTCGCGGAGCGAGACGAGCTGATCCGCCGCTTCCCCGTCCGGGAGTTGAAGCAGCTCGGCCCCGGTCCAGCGGTCGAGGGATCGGCGTCTCGTCAGCCTGCGCAACAGGATGAGGTCGTCGAGGGTGAGTGTCTCGCCGCCGCGACGGGCCTCATGGATGAAGCGAACGAAGCCGGCGTGCGTTCTGGTGGGAAGTAACAGCCGTACATGTGACTCATCGGCGTCGTAGCGGGGCAGATCCTTCCCCAGCAAGAGCAGTTCCTCGTAGATGCGGTCGACCCCAAGACCGGCGCGATTGACGAGACCGCCGCTCGCGTTGGCGAACGCCACCACGGACTCCCGGAGGTTGCGAACCTGGGCCTTGCGCTGCTGGCCTCCTGAGTCCCAGGATTTGAACTCGAGCGTCTCGGACTCGAGTGCGTCAGCAGGCTCTCCGTCGAGGCGGCCCAGATCAGCGCATGCATGTCGAGCAGGATCACCGCAATGCGGACCAATCCGACGGCGGTCTCGCCGGTTCGAACGGCTCTTCGTACCGCAACACCGTGCCTCTCATCATCCCAATGAACGGGGGGAGCTTCCCGTCAGGTACCGGTACCGGCGACAGCACCGCGACCGGCCGTCCACGGTTCGTGATCGTCACCGACCCCCCGTCCGGCTTCGGGCTCGCCGCCACGGCAAGCCTCCGATCGAGGCAGTACCTGGACGGCAGCCCGGCTCTCTGGGCAGGGGACAGATAGACTCCGAGTCTTGAACCATCGTCTCGCTCGGAGATGATCGCCACGGAAGGGTCAGAGGTCGAAGGTTCCGGTGAGGACCGGGTGGACCTTGCCGCCGACGCGGATCGGGTCGTCGACGTCGAGGTAGAGGCGCGACGGGCGGTCGATCTCGAAGCCCTGCTCGACGACGAACCGGCCTTCGATCCCGAGGGAGCGGAGGTGTGCCGCGAACGCGGTGTTGGCGCTCCCGGTCGCCGGGTCTTCCCGCAGCCCGTCGAAGGGGATCAGCATGCGAGCGGCGAAGTCCGCGTCGTCGTTGTAGGGCTCGTCCGCGAATGCGAACACCGCGAGCCAGCCACCCTCCGACACCTCCTCGTACACGACCGGGTCGACGGCGATGCAGCGAAGCGCCTCGAGGGTCTGCACCCCGATCAGCGCGAACCACGGGCCCACGGTGGCAAACCGGCTCGGGAAGCGGTCGTCGAGATCGAACTCGTGGAGGCCGATGAGGGCGGCCGCCCGGTGGGGGGGAAGGGGGTCGCCGAGGTCCACCGCGGGGGGCTCCATCCAGACGACCCCGTCCGCCTCGAAGCTCACCGGGACTCTTCCTCCCGCGAGGTCGAGCGTGTAGGCGCCCCGGTCGCGGCCGAGCACCCACGAGGTGCCGAGGGTCGGATGCCCCGCGAACGGGAGCTCGCGGTCCGGGGTGAAGATCCGGACCTTTGCCTCGCCCTCCCGCTCTTCGAGGACGAACGTCGTCTCGGAGAAGTTCATTTCCCGGGCGATGGCCTGCATCGCCGCGGAATCGAGGTGGGCGCAGCCCCGCACCACCGCCAACTGGTTGCCGGCGAGCGGCCGTTCCGCGAACACGTCGACGATTGAGCAGCGCATCGCCCCTGGCCCGCCGGTCTCGTTCATGCGAATTGCTCCGGTTCAGTCCTCGCCACCGGTCGGCCCGCGGCGCCTTCCGCGTGCTCCGGCGGACACCTCGGTTCGTCTTTCCCGCGTCCCCGGTCTAGCCCGGAAATCTCACCAACTTTCTGCTGCGGACGCCAATCTGCTCGCTTTGACAAGGCGTACTCCCTCAAGCCGCTTCACCAGCGCGCAGCGCTCTTTCGGTCCGTGCGCCTTGTCACAGCGGCATCTTGACGCCCTCGCGACGAAAGTTGGTGAGATATCCGGGCTAGAGGTCGATGTCGAGCCCGACCGGGCAGTGGTCCGAGCCGAGCTCGTCGGGCCAGATGAAGGCGCCCCGCACTCGCTCCATCGCCTCCGGCGACGCGAGCACGTAGTCGATCCGCCACCCGACGTTGCGGGCGCGGGCGCCCCCCCGTTGCGCCCACCACGAGTAGTGGTCGGGCTCATCGGGATGCAGGGCGCGGAAGGTGTCGACCCAGCCCGCCTCGAGCCAGCGGTCGAGCTCCGCCCGCTCCTCGGGCAGGAACCCGCTGTTCTTGACGTTCGCCTTCGGGCGGGCAAGGTCGATCTCGCGGTGGGCGGTGTTGTAGTCGCCGATGACGAGCACCGGGCCGTCGCGGCGCATCTCCTCCACCCGGTCGAAGACCGCGCGGTAGAAGTCGAGCTTGTAGGGGACGCGGCTGTTGTCGCGGTCCCGGCCGCTCCCCTTCGGGAAGTAGCAGTTCACCACCGCGAAGCGGCCGCGCCCGGCGTTGAAGTGGGCGGCGACGTACCGCCCCTCGATATCGAACCGAGGCTCGTCGAGCGAGGTCTCGACCCGCTCGGGCTCCGTCCGCGCGTAGAGCCCGACCCCGCTGTAGCCGAGGCGCTCGGCGGGCGAGAACGCGGCGTGCCACCCGGCCGGCTCGCGCGCTTCGTCCGGGATCTGCTCCGGGAGGGCGCGCACCTCCTGCACGCCGATCACGTCGGCCCCGCACCGTTCGAGGAAGCCCGCGAAACCCCGCTTCACGCAGGCGCGGATCCCGTTCACGTTCCAGCTCAAGATTCGCATCGATCGAGGCTCGTATCCATTGCCGGTGCTCCGGCCCCCAGGTGCCGGACTACGCTTAGCCAATCCGACCGTCCGGAAGTGGCGGCGCCCTCCTGTCGGATCACGGTCCGCCGACCCGACCCACCGGGGTCGGCATGGACCGCGAGGGTCGCGCGAACCCGGATCAGTCCCCGGAGACGAGCTTCGCCATCGTGACCTCGTGCGAGATGCTCATCGGCTCCGCCACCTTGCGGAACTCGGCAATGGAAGCCTGTTCCCCGTGGAATTTCACCGCTTCGTCGTCGGTGTAGATCTCCCAGATGAAGATGCGGCTCGGATCGTCGTCGGCCTGCGCGACGTCGAAGGTGAGGCAGCCCGGCTCGGCGACCGAGTTCTTCGCGTGCCGCGCCAGCCGAGCGCAAAACTCTTCCACGCAGTCGGGCTTCACCCGGTAGTCGACGTGAATGACGATCATGGAACGTGCTCCCTGGTTTCCGGTTGTTCGGCGCCGCGCCCGCCGCGCCGCTACGCTGCGCCACGCCGTTTCGCTCAGGCGTACTCGATGATGCTGCGGGCGACGTCGCCTGCCGCGAGCGCGTCGTAGGCCTCGTTGATCTCCTCGAGGGGGTAGCTCCGGGTCACGAGGTCGTCGAGGTTGAGCTTTCCCGCGAGGTAGAGGTCGCACATGCGCGGCAGGTCGGTCCAAGCCTTCGCCGACCCGTACCACGAGCCCATGATGATCTTCTCGGTGCGGGGGATGGAGAGGGCGTTCAGGGTGATCTCGTCGTCCTCGGGGGCCATGCCGACCACCACCGTGGTGCCGCCGGGTCGCGTGCACTCGTAGGACTGGAGGATAGTCGGGCTGAAACCGATCGCTTCGAAGGCGTAGTCCGCGCCTCCCTTCGTCACCTCCTGGATCCGCTCGACGACCTCCTCGTTCGTCGCGTTCGACGAGTTGATCGTGTCCGTCGCCCCGAACGTCCGCGCGTAGTCGAGCTTGTTGGCCTTCGTGTCCACCGCGACAATCTGCTCCGCGCCGGCGAGCCGCGCGCCCTGCACGCAGTTGAGGCCGACGCCGCCGCAGCCGATGACCACCACCTTGGCGCCCGGCTCGACCTTGGCGGTGTTGACGACCGCGCCGACCCCGGTCATGACCGAGCAGCCGACGAGGCTCGCCTTGTCGAGGGGCATGTCCTCTCGCACCGGGACCGCGCCCGACTCGGGGACTACCGCGTACTCCGCGAACGAGGCCATGCGCGCGAAGTGGTGGATGTCCTCGCCGTTGCGGTGGAGCCGCGGCGTGCCGTCGAACATGAACCAGCGTGGGGTGTCCGTACCGTTGCAAAGGACCGGGCTCCCGTTGACGCAGTGGTTGCACCACCCGCAGTTCGGCCGGAAGTTGAGGATGACCGGCTGGCCGGGCTTGACCTGGGTGCAGCCGGGCCCGACCTTCTCCACGATCCCGGCCGCTTCGTGGCCGAGGACCATCGGGAGGGGCATCGTCCACTCACCCTTCATCACGTGGTAGTCGGAGTGGCACACCCCGGACGAGGCCATGCGGACCAGCACCTCGCCGTCGCGCGGCTCGTCGAGGTCGACGGTCTCGACGACGAGCGGGGTGTTGGGTTCGTAGAGAACGGCGGCCTTGATCTTCATGGAAGCTCCTCCCGCTGAGGGTTGCCGGCCGGCCCGGCAGGACCAGCCCGGACGGTTTGGGCCAAGGATAGGCGATCCGGAAGCGGATGGGGCAAGATGAGATCGGCACGCAACTTCGCCCGCGGCGCGGCGCGGGGCCGAAGCGGAACCCGATCACGCACAATGCTCAGATGGGGAGGGCCAACCTTGGACCCAGCCTGAGCTTCCCGCGCAATCAGGAAGCTGAAGGAGACAACCGGTTGCAGATCGACGTGGTGGGCGGGGGCCCGGCCGGCCTCTGGCTCGCGTTCCTCGTCAAGAGCCGCCGCCCCGGGTGGACGGTCCGCGTCCACGAGCAGAATCCCGCGACCGCCACGTACGGATTCGGGGTGGTGCTGTCGGACGCGGGGCGCGAGCGCGTGCGGAGCGCGGCGCCCGCCGCTTTCGACCGCATCGCGGGGCGGATGGAGCGCTGGCCGGACCTCACCATCGTGCACCGGGACGAGCGGGTTCCGATCGACGGCAACGGCTTCTCGTCCATCGGGCGGCTCGAGCTCCTTCAGACTCTGCACGAGCTCTGCCGGGAAGCGGGCGTCGCGCTTCGCTTCGATGCCCCGGTCGCTTCGGCCGACTCGATCGCGGAGCTTCGCGCGGGCGCCGACCTCGTGGTCGGGGCGGACGGGATCAACTCGCACGTGCGGGCCGCCCTCGAATCCGAGTTCCGGCCCCGCACCGGGGTCCTCGGCAACCGCTACGCGTGGTACGGAACGCGCCAGGTGTTTCCCACCCTGACCCTCACCTTCCGCGCGAACGCCGACGGGGCCTTCGTCGCCCACCACTACCGCTACGCCCCCGACATGAGCGCCTTCATCGTCGAGTGCGATGCCGCGACCTGGGAGCGAAGCGGCCTCGCGCGCCTCGACGACGAGGCGGCCCGGGGCTACTGCGAAACGGTCTTTGCCCCGGACCTCGGCGGCCATCCCCTCGTCTCGAACCGCTCCGCGTGGCTGCGCTTCCCGGTGCTTCGCTGCGAGCGCTGGCGGCACGGGAACGTCGTCCTGATCGGCGACGCGCTCCGGAGCGTGCACTTCTCCATCGGCTCGGGGACGCGGCTCGCCATGGAAGACGCGGACGCCCTTGCCGCGGCCCTCGACGAGAGCGGCGGGCGGGTCGCGGAAGGGCTCGATCGCTTCGAGGCGGCCCGCCGCCCCGTCGTCGACAAGCTCCTCGCGGGCGCGGCGGGGAGCTGGAGCTGGTACGAGCAGTTCGCGGACCGGATGCACCTCACCGCCCCCGAGTTCGCCTACGACTACATGACCCGGAGCGGGCGGGTGAGCGACGAGCGCCTGGCCGCCATCGCCCCCCGCTTCGCGCGCCGCCTCGCCGCCGCCCGCGCGGAGGCGGCGTCAGGCCCCGGCCGATAGCGCCGCCCCTCAGCGCTGGACGGCCGGCACCCAGGCGGTGGTACGGCCGCCGATGTCGATGTGCTCGATGGGTTCGCCGCGCGCGGTCGTCGCCTCCTCCCGCCGCCCCCAGCGCCGGTGGAAGAGCCAGCCCGCGGGATAGCGGCTGCTCTCCGCATCGACCGCCACTGCCGCCTCCACCACCCGCCGGAGCACGGTGCGAAGGCGCTTCGCCTCGCGCTCGTCGAGGTCCCGCGCCCGCCGCCTCGGATCGATGCGGGCCTGGTAGAGGACCTCGTCCGCGATCCAGTTCCCGACCCCGGCCGCGAACCCCTGGTTCAGCAGCAGCGACTTGATGACGACGGAGCGCGCGGCGAGCAGCTCGACGAACCGGCGGGGCGGCGGAAGCGCGAGCAGCGGGTCGAAGCCGAGCCGGCTGACCGGCGGCTCGTCGCGCGGCGCGTCCCTCAGCAGCAGCCTCCCGAGCCGCCGCGCATCGGTCATGACGAGCTCTCCCCCGTCGTCGAACGTCAACCGGACCTTCCAGTAGCGGGGCGGCCACTCGTCCGGCCGGTGCACCGGGCCGGAAGCGAGCTTGAGGGGCGTGTCCCCCGGCACCCGGAACCCGCCGGACATCCCGAAGTGGAAGAGCGGGTGGGGCGGCGCGTCGAGGTCGAACCAGAGCTGCTTGCCCCACCGGCAGGCCGCGAGCACGCGCCGCCCCCGGAGCGACGCCCACGCGGCGGCCGGCACGCCGGCGAAGACGATGGCGTCGTCCGCGCACTCGACCCGCTCGATGCGCTTGCCGGCGGCCACCGACTCCGCGAGCCGGCGGCCCCGCTCGACCTCGGGGAGCTCAGGCACGGAATGTCAGGAACTCGCCTGCATGATCAAGCGTGGCCAAACGCAGCTTTCAACGCTTCCGGCGCGGGGCATGCGCCCTCGACCGCGTTCCTGAGCTCCTTGATGAGGCATGGACAGGCGATCTTGTTGAGCCCCGTCAACCCGATGCTCTTTTGCTCCTTGGGGAGATCTTGCTCTGCCACGACGAAGAAGCGCCATTGGTCTGCATCGCGTTGTTCGGCGTGTTCGTGTCGGTTCTCGTCATGCCACGCAAAAACATAAAGGTCCGCCGGCCGCCCGGGCTTGTTCACCCATACCCATTGGCACCCATCCTGCATCCAGTAGCCGGTGCGGGGCTTGATGTCGAATCTGGGAGAACGATTCCCTGCGGATGTCTCCCTGTGCCAGGATTGTCTCGCTGCGGCCTGCTTGACTTCGAGCCGGGCGCCGGATTTCTGCTGACAGTCCCATGCAGCCCAGTCCCCGGTAAGTTCCCAGCCTTCCCCGAGCGTCAGCGCGACCAGACACTCAACATAGCGGGCGCGATCCACGTTGTTCATGATGGGCCGATCGTACCGGCGCATGATCGTAGTCAGAATGCGCTGCTGTAGGGTTGCGCTCCTCGGGTCTCCGTTCATCGCTCCATACCCATGTCCAATCGTGAACGCGGTTTCCTACCATCAATCCCGGTAGGTGCGCTATTCAGGCGGCGGCGTCGGCGAGCATCATCTCGGACGCCTTCTCGCCGATCATGATGCACGCGGCGTTGGTGTTGCCGGACACGAGGGTCGGCATGATGGAGCCGTCCGCGATGCGCAGGCTCTCCATGCCCCGCACCCGCAGCCGCTCGTCCACCACCGCCATCGGGTCCTGGCCCATCTTGCAGGTGCCGACGGGATGGAAGGCGGTCTCCGCCGTCGCCCGGATCCACTCGACGATCTCGTCGTCCGACTCGACTTCGGGCCCCGGCTTCATCTCGAAGTCGCGGAAGTCGTCCATCGCGCTCGCTCCGACGATCTTCCGGACCCAGCGCACGCTGTCGACGAGAACCCGGCGGTCGAGCGGGTCGGAGAGGAAGTTGAGGCGGATGGCGGGCGCCTCGGAGGGGTCGCGGGACCGGATGTGGATCGAGCCCCGGCTGTCCGGGCGCAGGATGTAGGCGGTGCAGGTCATGCCCGGCTCGGGGAGAAGGCTCCGATCGTTCGGTGCGCGGATCGCGTACGGTGCGAAGTGGAGCTGCACGTCGGGCGCCTCGAGCCCCTCCCGGCTCCGGAGGAAGGCGAGCACCGGGGCGGAGGGAAGGCTCAGGAACCCGCCCCCCGTCGTCGCGTAGCGAATGACCTGCCATACGAGCCCGAGCCCCCGCGCCCGTTCGTTGTACGTCGCGCCGCGAGGCTTGAGCCGCCAGATCACCCGCGGCGCCATGTGGTCGCTCAAGTTCTCTCCCACCCCGGGGAGCTCGTGCGCGACGTCGATCCCGTGCTCGCCAAGCACCTCGGGCCGGCCGATCCCGGAGAGCTCGAGGAGCTGGGGCGAGTTGATCGAGCCCCCGCAGAGCACCACCTCGCGCGCGGCCAGCGCCTCTTCGTCGCGGCCGTTTCGCCGGTAGCGGACCCCGGTGCACCGTTTGCCGTCGAGGAGGAGGCGGCTCGCGAGCGCGCCCGTCGTCACCTCGAGGTTCGCGCGGCCCCTCGCGGGCTTGAGATAGCAGTGAGCGGCGCTCATCCGCCGCCCGCGGCTGATGGTGGCCTGGGTCTTGCAGATCCCTTCGAGGCTCTCGCCGTTGTAGTCGGGGTTGTGGGGGAGGCCCGCCTCCACTCCGGCCCGGAAGAGGGCCTCGTAGAGCGGGCTCTGGTCCGGCACCTCGCTCACCCGGAGCGGCCCGCCCTGTGCGCGCCACTCGTCCGCCCCGCTCTCGAAGTGCTCCATCCGCCGGAACACGGGCAGGAGGTCGTCGTAGCTCCAGCCGCGGTTCCCGAACTGGGCCCAGGTGTCGTAGTCGATGCGCTGGCCGCGGACGAAGACGAGGCCGTTGATCGAGCTCGATCCTCCGAGCACCCGGCCGCGCGGGATCGGAATCGAGCGCCCGCCCGACCCTTCGTCCGGCTCGGCGCGGTAGCACCAGTTCGCGGCCGGGTTGTCGATGAGCTTCGCGAAGCTCACCGGCATGGGGCTCAGCCAGTGACTCTTCGGCCCCGCCTCGAGGAGGAGCACCCGCCGCCGTCCGTCCGCGGACAGCCGGTTCGCGAGCGCGCAGCCCGCGGACCCCGCCCCCACCACGATGTAGTCGTACCGGCGCTCCGCCACTACCCTCTCTCCTTCATCTCGGGTGCTTTCTCTGCCAGATTTGACGCTGCCCCGCGTCTCGCCCGACCGACCACCTCAACGGGAGGCAGGGGCCGCGCGAGACGTACCGGATTGACGATGGCTGAATCAGCCATCTTCGGCGTGTCTCCGTCGCGGTGGCCGCGTCAGACGGCGGTCATGCCGCCGTCGATCACGAGCTCCGCCCCCGTCATCCAGCGCGACTCGTCCGAGGCGAGGAACAGGCACCCGTTCGCGATGTCGATCGGCTGGCCGAAGTGCCCCATCGGGGTCTGGGCGAGGCGCGGGGCGGCCCGCTCGGGGTTGTCGTGGATCACTTGCGTCATCGGGGAATCGACGAAGCCCGGGTGCACCGAGTTGACCCGGATCCCCTCCGCCGCGTACTGGGCGGCGGCCGACTTGGAGAAGGTCCGCACCGCCCCCTTGGAGGCGTGGTAGGCCGCGTTGTGCTCCGAGCCGACGATGCCGTAGATGGACGAGATGTTGATGATCGAGCCGCCGCCCGCCTTCAGCATCTCCATGACGGCGTACTTCGTCCCGAGGAACACCCCGGTCGCGTTGACGGCCATGACGTGGTTCCAGTTCTCGAGGTTGGCGTCCCCGACCCGGGGGGCGGCGGAGCCGTCCGGAAGCCGCCCGGAGACCCCCGCCGCGTTGAGCATGATGTCGAGCCGGCCGAAGCGCTCCTTCACCACCGCCATCGCCTCGCGCCACTCGTCCTCCGACGCGGCATCGAGGTGGACGTACATGGCCGAGCCCCCCGCCGACTCGATCTCGCCGACCACCTTCGGGCCGAGGTTGTCGTTGATGTCGGCGATCGCCACCGCCGCCCCGTGCTCCGCGAACAGTCGGGCGCTCTCCGCCCCGATCCCGGACGCGCCGCCGGTGATCATCGCCACCTTGTTCTCGAGCCGCTTGCCGACCGCCATCTTCCGCTTCTCCCGGATGTCGTCCCGCCGCAAATGTACGCGCTGCGCCCCGAAACCGGAACCGGCCGGTTCAGGGACGGGACGGCTCGCGCGGCCTGAAGTCCCTGTCGATGCGACTGGCGATCATGCGAAGCAGGTCGCCATCGACCGTGGTGGCGGCGAGACGCTCGTGGAGCGTCTCGCGAGTCGTCAGCCCGGTGCGCGCCAGCTCGGCGGTGTATTTTCGGTCCTTCTCCCGACCTGCCGCGTACTTCGAGATCGCGAGATCATTTGCCTCCAGGCACCAGCCGGTCGAACCACCGGTTTGCTCGTTTCCGACCCGGATCAGACGCAATTCCCAACCCTCCGGGAGGACTGCGGTCTCGGGGCCGACACCCTGCGCGAAATAGCCGAACTGTTCGTGGAAGTACGAACCCTCTCCGATGGCGCCATCGATGAGAATGGCCCGCTCGGGATGGTTTCGAGGGTAGATGTCCGCTTCCATCGAAGCGAGCAGGACGGCTGGTGCATCGGGGTACTGGCCGAGGATCGCCTGACTTCCGATGATGATCAGTTCGGGGTCGTCGGCGATGGCCCCGCTCGCGCGAATGAGATGTTCGAGCTCGGAACGCGTCATGTCGGGAATGCGCGAGCCCCCGGATACCAGACGTTCATCGTCGGAATCCGTCGTAGATTCGCTTTCGTTCCACGGCCGTCAGGACCCCGGCAAAGGGCGATGACTGCCGCAATCGGATCGCGTCTTCGGAACGGCTCACCAGGAACTCCGCGATCTCCGCCCACGGCTTGCGCAGGATCCGGCCCCACTCGTCGAGATAGATGGGCGCCGGGCCGATGGTCCGGGCTCGCCACCGCTTCAGGTTTCGCTTCGGAATGAGAAGGAGATCGGGATCGCGGTCTATCTTCCGGACAATCGCTGAATGCAGCGCAAGGCTGCGCGCCTCGAGCCGCTCGTGGTCGGAATGAAATTGACCAGCGATTGCGTGATTGCGAGCCGCCTCGATTTCGTCCTCGACGGTTGCCGCCATCGAGGCCGGCCGATCCTGCTTCGGAACCGCGACGACGAAGCCACCGCACCGTTCGAGGCCCACAGTGGAAGGCTCCGGGTCGACCTCACCCGTCCGGCGACCCCGGCGGAGTCGGGACCCGGCATTTGTTGCCGGCTCGTCCACTTCGAAAGTCGCATTGGAGCCGAGAAACTCGCTCGCGTGATCCCCGTGGTCGGTCATGGTGGAATGCGCAGCGCCCGTCGGGCCGGGAATCGTACCACCGGTCGCCGCACCCATCGCGGGTGAACGCCCGGCGAGCGCTCCGTGCGTCGAGTTACGCGGCCTCGAGGAGCCGGGCGGGGTCGAATGGAGCGAGGTCGACACAGCGCGCCTCGCCGGTCGTGACGAGCTCCGCCATCGCCTTGCCGCTCGCGGGCGCGTTCAGGATCCCCCAGCAGTTGTGGCCGGTCGCGACGTAAACTCCGGGACGGCCGCCGGGCGCGGGCCCGAGAAGGGGCATTGCGTCCGCGCAGATGGGCCGGTAGCAGGCTTGGCGGCGGGTGATCTCCGCGTCGCCAAACCCCGTCGCGAGGGTGCCGGCGATCCGCCGGAGCTCGTCGCAGCGCGCGTCGTCGACCCGGACATCCGCCGGATCGATCGGCACCGGCTGGTCGTCCGACATCCCGCACACCCACACCTCGCCGTCCGGGCGCGGGTAGATCTCGGGCGAGAGGACCTCGCCTGATGCGGTGCGGTACTCGCAGAACAACATCTCGGCGGGGACCTCGTAGTCGGGGCGAAGGGTGATGCTGAACCCCTTGAGCCCGCCGATCGGGGGGAGCGGAAGCCACGCCCGCGCGAGGGCGGTCCACGGCCCCATGGCAAGGACCACCGCGTCGGCGGCGACGTGGTCCCCGTCCACCACCACCCCCGCCACTGCCCCGCGCGCCCCGCCCGCGGCGAGCAGCCCCTCCACGGCGCCGATACGGACCCGCGCCCCGCCGCCCCGGCAGGCGGCGTCGACGAGCGCCCGGGTGAACGCGCCGGGCTCGACCTGGGCAGTCGTCTCCGGGGTGCCGATGCGCCCGTTGACCGCGCAGTTGCCGTCGAGCCAGGCGGATGCGGGGTGTCGCGCGTACCGCGCGACCGATCCCTCGTCGGCTCCCACGACCATCAGGGTATCGACGCGGCGATAGCCGTAGTCGGCATCGAGCCGGTCGGCGAGCTCCGCGTGCAGGTCGAAGCTCGCACGGGCGAGCGGCCCCATCGCGTTGCCGTCGCACCAGTCCCGGGCGAGGAACCCGCCCGCCTTGCCCGAGGCGGCGGCCGCGAGCTCGCATCGCTCGACGAGGGTGACCTCGACCCCGAGCTCGGTCAGGTAGAAGGCGGTCGCGGCCCCGATGACCCCGCCTCCGCAGACGACGACGTGCACGATGCCGCTCCCCCTCAAGCACGGGCCAGACCGTGCCCGCAGTGTAGCGGAGCCCCGCTCCGCGAAGACGCCGATGCGATCGGCGGCAATTTCCGCCGCCAGCGCTCCCCGTGGCATCGATCCGCCTCGCCTCGCACGCCCCGGTGCGCGCGCGGCGTTCGGTGTCCCCGAGACCCGTTCTCCGGCAAGCGCGTGGAGCCCGCCGGCCCGGGTCCGGAACGACTCGATGCGCGGCCCGGACACCGGTAGGCGCGCGCCGTTCACGGTGTATATTGCGGCGCGAAGGCCGGTACGGACCGCGGGGCGCGGGTCGGGGGCCGGCCGTGTCCGCACAGTCCAACCGGCGTGGAGGGATCGAGATGAGAATGAAGCGGTTATCGGGGGGGATGGCTCCGGGCCGGCTGGTGGCGTTCGCGGCGGCGCTCGCGGTCGCCGGCGCCGGCGTGCCGGCCGCCCAGGCGGAGGCGGTCAAGCTCAAGGCGGCGAGCTTCCTCCCCGAACGGGTCATCTTCGCCAAGCACTTCTACCAGTGGGCCGCGAAGGTCAACGAGGAGTGCGCGGGCGAGGTCGAGATCAGCGTCGTCGGACCGGCCGCGGTCCCCTCCCTCGAGCAGTGGCGCGCGCTCAAGACCGGGGTCATCGACATGCACTTCGGGCCGCCCAACTACTACAAGGGCGAGGCGATCGAGGCGGACGTGTCCATCCTCGCCAAGAACGGCGCGGCGGAGCAGAAGGAGAACGGCGCCTGGGCGATGCTGAACCAGCTCCACAACGAGAAGCTGAACGCCTGGTACCTCACCCACATCCACGACGGGGTCAACTTCTTCCTCTACACGAGCAAGCCGCACCAGGACGGCCGCTTCGACGGCATGCGGATCCGCTCCGTGCCCATCTACGACGGCTTCTTCCGGCACCTCGGGGCGGACCCGGTGCGCATGGCTCCGCCGGATGTCGGCACCGCCCTCGAGCGCGGGGCGGTGGACGGCTACGGCTGGCCGCTCTGGGGGGTGGTCGACTTCGGCTGGCACAAGTTCACCAAGTACCGGCACGGTCCCGGCTTCTTCAGCGCCAACATCAACCTCCTCGTCAACCTGGACCGCTGGAACGGGCTCGCCGATTCGCAGCGCGCCTGCCTCAACCGGATGACGGGCTGGCTGGACACCGAGTGGCCGAAGTGGCGCGAGGCGGAGGGCGAGAACCAGGCGAAGATGCTCGCCGACGCCGGGGTCGAGTACGTGGACCTCGGAGCGGAGTGGGCGGCCAAGGCCGAATCCCTCTACTGGGAGGCGCTCGAGGAGGCGAGCCCGGAGTTCATCGGGAAGATCCGTCCCCTGCTCGAATAGGGACGGCCGGCGCGACGGGCGCGGCGGCCGGGAACGCGCCCCCGGTGCGATGGAGCGGATGAGCCGGGCGCTCGCGGTGGTCGCGGGCACCCTCCTCGGGGTGCTCGCGCTCCTCATCTCCCTCGACATCGCGAGCCGGCAGATGGCCGGTTTCTCGATGCCGTGGTCGCTCGACGTAGCCGAGTACCTCCTCTACCTCATCACCTTCCTCGCGGCGCCGTGGGTGCTCCTCTCCGGGGGGCATATCACCGTCGACCTCGTCGTCGCCCGCCTCGCGCCGCCCGCCCGCCGGCGCGCGGACCGGGGCGCGAACGCGATCGGGGCCGCCGCCTCGCTCGTCCTCTTCTGGTTCGCGTGCCGGGTCTGGTGGCGGTCGTACAGCGACGGCACCCTCGTCTACGAGACCTTCGTCTTCCCCGAGTGGTGGCTCTTCTCGGCCGCGCCCCCCGTGTTCCTCCTGCTCGCGGCGATCTTCGTTCGCCGGACGGTGCGCCCGCGCGATGCGGGAGCTTCCGCCGGATTCGGCCCGGGACGTTCGGCCGACGCGCTCTGACCGGATGGCGAGCCCGTTGCCGAGCCCGATCCCGATCCCGATTCCGCCGCCGGCCGCGAGGGCGTCCCGGCCCGCCGGGGGGCGATAGGCGGATGGAGTGGTACGAGGTCCTCGCCGTCCTCATCGGCGGCCTCGTCGTCCTCATGATGCTGGGGCTCCCGGTGGTGTTCGCCTTCTTCGCGGTCAACATCGCGGGGGCGTTCGTCTTCATGGGCGGCGCCATCGGCCTCGAGCAGCTCGTCCGCAACGCGGTCGACGCGGCCCAGAGCTTCGCCCTCCTCCCGATCCCCCTCTTCATCCTGATGGGCGAGATCATGTTCCACACGGGGGTGGCGGGACAGGCGATCGACGCGGTGGACCGGCTCATCGCCCGCGTCCCGGGCCGCCTCTCCCTGGTCGCGGTCGCGGGCGGGACGATCTTCTCGTCGCTCTCCGGCTCCACCATCGCCAATACCGCGATGCTCGGGAGCACCCTCCTCCCGGAGATGTACCGGCGGGGCTACCGGCCCGCGATCTCGATCGGGCCCATCGTCGCGGTCGGTGGGCTCGCCATGCTCATCCCGCCGTCGGCCCTCGCGGTGCTCCTCGGGAGCATCGCCCAGATCCCGATCTCCGGGCTCCTCGTCGGGGCGGTGATCCCGGCCCTCATCCTCGCCGCCCTCTTCGTCGTGTACATCCTCGTCCGGTGCCGGCTCGACCCCGAGCTTGCGCCCCCCTACGACGTCGGCGACATGAGGTGGCGCGAGCGCATCGTGCCGTTCCTCAAGTACGTGCTCCCCCTCATGAGCATCTTCGTCGTCGTCGTGGGGAGCATCCTCGGCGGCTTCGCGACCCCGACCGAGTCCGCCGCCCTCGGCGCCATGGGCTCGCTCGCCGCCGCCGCCCTCTACCGCCGCCTCACATGGGCGAGCTTCCTCGTCGCGATGCGCCAGACCCTGCGCTTCACGGTCATGACCCTCTTCATCATCTGCGGGTCCATCACGTTCTCCCAGATCCTCGCCTTCTCGGAGGCGTCGACCGGGCTCGCGCGGGTGGTGATCGGTGCCGATCTCGCGCCCCTCGCGGTCCTCATCGGGATGCTCGCGGTGCTGATGGTGCTCGGCTGCTTCATGGACCAGGTGAGCATGATGATGATCACCGTGCCGCTCTTCCTCCCCGTGGTGGAGGCGATCGGCTACGACACGATCGCGTTCGGCGTCCTGATGCTGATGGTGCTCGAGGTAAGCCTCGCGACGCCGCCCTTCGGACTGCTCCTCTTCGTCATCCGGGGCGCCGCCCCCGAATCGACCACCATGCAGGAGATCATCGGCTCGGTGGCCCCGTTCATCGGGCTCGCGCTCGCCGTCGTCGCCCTCCTCATCGCGTTCCCCGAGCTCACCCTGTACCTCCCCGGACTCATCGACCGCTGAGCCTTCCAACCCCGCTGCTCCGTCGAGATCGGAGCTTGCGGGGTGGTTGGACGAGGCGGTGAGCAGTGAAATGCGCCGGGGAGGACTGTCCGGGCGGGCAGGAACCGCGCAATCCGGATGGAACGGCGGCCCGATTTGTCCAACTTCGGGTCGAGGGTGGCGGCGCCGAGCAGTCGGTTGGGGAAGGCGTCGCCCCACTCGGGGAAGTCGAGGTTGGAGGTGACGACGGTGGCGCCGCGTTCGTAGCGCTCGGCGACGAGGTCATGGAAGTCCTCGTCCTGAGGTGCTCGCAGGGGTTTCAGACCGAAGTCATCGATGACGAGCAGCGGCACGCGGGCGAAGGTCTGGAAGCGCCGCTCGTACGCATTGATGGCGCGCGCGGCATGGAGGCTCGCCAGCAACTGGCTCTGGGTGGTGAACAGCACGTCGTGGTCGGCGCGAACGGCGGCATGGCCGAGGGCCTGTGCGATGTGGGACTTTCCGGTGCCGCACGGCCCGGCGCAGAAGATGACGGTGTCGGTAGGTCTCCGCCGTGTTGCCGGGCATCGCCATGGCTGCCGTCATGGTGCCGTCTCCTTCGTGCCGATGAGGGAAAACGGCGGCCGGACGCCCTCCCCCGGACGCTCCGGTCGCCGCCCCGCTCACGGCCAGGCTCGCTCTCTCGATGGGGCGGGGCGCAGATCTGGCGCCCGGCGCGGTCGGTTACCGTGACGACAACGGGCCGGTGGCGCCCGCGGCGCGTAGCGGCTTGAATGATGTAGCACCGGGTGCTATATCATTCGGCATGACGGAATGCGCGCGAGGGGTGCGGTTTGCTGTGCGGAGGAGCCGTCGACCCCCTGCCCATTCGTCGACATGCAATTGATGGCGGGTCGCCTGACGCTGCGGTCCGCGATCTGGGACCACTCCCCCGTCCCGTTGGCGTTGGTCGCGCGGACACGAAGGTTCATCTCGTAGTAACCCGGCCGTGTTTCTTCGGAACACCAGTGAGATCTCAGCGACTCGACGAGGTCGATCGTGTGAGTCCTGTCGGTGCCGGTGTGCCTGGCATCGATCCACTCGGCAGGTTTGCGGAAATTCCTATATCGCACCTCGTAAGAGGTCGGGGCCGGTCGACCCATGTCCACCTGAGTCCAGGTGATCCGCGCGCTCTCGCGTGAAGCGGAGACATCCACAGAGACACCAGTCGGAGGCAGCGGCGCCAAGTCGGCAGCGTTTGCCGGAGGCAGGGTGCGATCGAGCTCGAAGGTGTAGCGATAGTGGTTGGTGTCGAATACATCTTCGAGAATTGGAGTCCGGTCGTCCGCATTTATGACGATGATGCCATTTTCCACGCGAGTCATGGCGTCCGGACAATTGGTTGCGGTCGATCCGACAACCTTTCTCGACGCTCTGTTGGCTGCCAACTGCTCGCCGGGCGCAACCCCGCCGTGCAACCAGTAGCTGAACCATACCTCGTGTTCGATCATTACTGAAGTTGATCCGACTATGCAGAGCTCTGCATAGTCGGGTTAACCCCACACAATATGACGATCACGCCGGAAATATGGATGAGGATTGACACGAGCGCTGCGTTCCAAGAAACCTAACGCTTTGGCCTCATCACTTTAATCAAATTGCGTGTGTCTAGTTGAACGTAGTGCGAGTGTCTGTTCGTACGTCTTAACATAGACACTGGAAATCACTAGTGTCCCAAGAATTAGTATAGCAATTTCAATTGGTTAGACGTATCGTGAGGTTCGGTCAAGCTCTCCGGAGC
>JAJECB010000080.1 GCA_022822245.1 Gammaproteobacteria bacterium | reverse complement strand
CTTCAGCGTCGAGGCGAGCCCCGGATCACCAATAGCCTCGAGCCCGAGCCGCCGGGCGCTCATTCCAGAGCGCGCCCGGTAGGCGTCGAGGAGGCGGATGAGGGCGGCCTGCGTCGTCATGGGCGCGCACCATAGGGACGGGGCGCAGGCTTGACAATAGGAAGAAGTAGTACATATCCTGCACACCATGACACGCCCGCGAGCCACCGCGATGCCCGACGACCCCGTGCGAGAGCGCTTGCGCGTGCTCCTTCGCCAGAACGACCTCACCATGGCCCGCGCCTCGACCGCCATCGGGCGGGGCAAGACCTACCTCCAGCAGTACCTCGGGCGCGGTATGCCCAAGGTGCTCGGGTTCCAGGACTCCGAGGCCCTTGCGAAGCTCCTCCACTGCAACCCCGGCGAGCTCCGCCACGCCGAGCGCCCGCCCCACAGGACATCCCCCCGCACCCGGCGCCGTCCGCCCCGGGGCCACCCCGGCGTCCCCCTCGTCCCCATCTCGGAGATGGAGGTCGAGGCGGCGGCCGGCGGCGGCGCCGTCGCCGACGAGGTGACCGAGGAGCGCGCCCGGTGGTATCTCCCCGAGGCGATGGTGCGCCACGAGGGCGATGCGAATCCCGAGACCCTTCGCATCCTGCGCGTGCGCGGCGACTCCATGGAGCCCGAGATGCGAGAAGGCGACCGGCTGCTCGTCGACACCGCAAGGCGGCGTCCCGCCACCGGCGAGCTCTTCGTGCTCTTCGACGGCACCGGCCTCGTCGTCAAGCGCGTCGAGATGGTCCCGGGTGAAGAACACCTGCGGCTGCTGTCCGCCAACCCCGCCTACGCCCCCTACGCCGCGCTCGGCGAGGAGGTCCACATCGTCGGCAAGGTGGTCTGGGTGCTCAGGAGGATGTGAGGGCGGACAGTAACGGCGTCATTCGGACGAACCGGAGCGGCGCGTCGACGCCACATCCGCCGTGTCCGCCCGGAGCTCCGCCGGGTTAGAATCGCCCATCATGCGCGCGACCGATTCGGCCCGCCGCTGCTTCCAGGGAGATGGGACCGGGATGGGCACCTTCGAAGACACCCGGGCTGCGAGCAGACGCAGGTGGTCTGATGCGCGGAAGCGCGTGCAGACGGGCTGACCGGCGTGCCGCGCACCAGCGAAGTCGCGCTGAACGGACACCTGGCCGAGGTCCTGCGGGGCAAGCATCCACTCTGGCGCAACCATCTCGGTGTCGAGCAGACCGGCGTATTCCCCGACCATCCTCGGCTGCGGCCGGACATCCTCGTTCAACCGCCCAACGCCCAGCCGGTCGTCGTGGAGACCGAGTATGCGCCGGCGGCCTCCGTCGAGGACGATGCGAGGACCAGGCTCGGTCTGATCCCGGTCGGCTCCTCGGACCCCATCGAGCAAGCCATCGCGATACGGATTCCGGACACGCTCCGCCGCAATCAGGCCCACTTGGCCGAGCGCATCGCCGCCGCCGACTACGACTACTGCGTCTACTCCGGGACCGTTTCGTCTCCCGCACGGTGGCCCACCACGGGATGGCTCACCGGGGGGATTGACGACATCGTCCGCTGCATCGAGCACGCGATGGTCTCGCAACGGCTGGTCGACGAGAGCATGCTCATCCTCGAGCGCGGTGTCCGAATTGCGACCAGGGCCATACGCGATGCCGTCGAGAGCGGCTTCGCCGACATCGAGAGGGATCTGGGACGTGTCCTCAACCAGCGCGAGGGCGAGCAGACCAACCGCATGGCGATGACGATCATCGCCAACGCCCTGACCTTCCACTCGACGATCGCGGGTACGCACGACATCCCGTCCATCGCGCGGCTTCGGCTCGACGCCCCCGGCTCCTTTCAGATCGCGATTCTGGATGCCTGGCGGAGAATCCTGGAAGAGATCAACTACTGGCCCATCTTCAAGGTGGCGTCGGATCTGCTCGCGCCAATCCGCGCTGCAACCGCCAACCGGCTCCTGGAAGCGCTCGTTGCTGCGGCCGATCGGCTCTCCGATCTCGGTGTGACCACACGACACGATCTGTCGGGGAGGATGTTCCAGAACCTGATCGTCGATCGAAAGTTCCTCGCGACGTTCTATACACTACCGACAAGCGCCGCGCTGCTGGCGGAGCTGGCGGCCGGCCGCCTGCGAGCCGACTGGAGCGATCTCGAAGCCTATGCGGAGCTTCGTATCGCCGATCTCTCCTGCGGGACGGGCACCCTGCTGTCGGCCGCTTACCACGCGGTTCTGACACGCTATCGTCACGCGGGCGGCGACGACAGCGAGGTGCATCGTCCGATGATCGAGCGCTCCGTCGTGGCGGCCGACATCATGCCCGCGGCGGCCCACCTGTGCGCCTCGCAGTTGTCGAGCGTGCATCCGACCATCGCGTTCGACAACACCCGCGTCTACACGATGCCCTACGGGATCGGCACCGACGACGAGCGCTTCAGCGGAACGGCCATCGGGTCGCTCGATCTGATTGCCGCCGACCAGACGCTGTCGCTGTTCGCGACCGGCCAGCGCCAAGCCACCGGGGCGAAGGGCGACGTCGAGATCCGCGATATCGAGCTCCCGCACGATTCGGTGGATCTCGTGATCATGAATCCGCCGTTCACCCGGCCGACCAACCACGAGGCGACCGATGTCCCGGTACCGTCGTTCGCCGGCTTCCGAACCAACGACGACGAGCAGCGCGCGATGTCCGACCGCCTGGCGCGGATTCGCACGGCGCTCGACCGCCCGGCGGGCCACGGCAACGCAGGGCTTGCGTCCAACTTCATCGACCTCGCCCACGTCAAGGTCAAGCCCGGTGGCGTCGTCGCCCTGGTGCTCCCCATCGCCGCCATACAGGGCGCGTCGTGGCAGTCCGCGCGCGAGCTGCTGCTCGCCCGGTACTCGAATCTCACCATCGTCACCATCGCAGCCCCTGGGAGCCATGACCGCGCCTTCTCCGCCGATACCGGTATCGCCGAGGCGCTCATCGTGGCGACGAAGCGGGCGCCCGGCACCGAACAGGATGCCGAAGCGCTGTTCCTGAATCTGCACCGGCGGCCGTCAAGTCTGTTGGAGGCGGCCGAAATCGCAAAGCTCTGTGCGAGGCTCTCGGCCTCCTCCGACACGGGGTACGTTCAGGCGGGTGAACAGGTGCTCGGAAGCTACATCCGTGCACCGTTCGGGGAGGGCGGCTGTGCGTCGCTGCGCGAGACCGCACTTGCGGAGACGATGCTCGCCTTGCGCGGCGGCGAGCTGCGGATGCCTCGGTACGGACCCCGTCACGCCATTCCCGTCGTGCCGCTCGGTCAATTGGGCGAACGCGGTCTGTTGCATCGCGACCTCGGCAACCACCATGACGCCAAGCCGCCGTTCCGCGGACCCTTCCGGATCCGGCCCCTGCTTGGTACTCCCAGTTATCCCATCCTCTGGGGGCACAGTGCGGCTCGTGAACGTCACATGCTGGTGGATCCCGACAGCGAAGGCGAGGTTCGTCCTGGCTGCGCCGATCGGGCGGCCGCCGCGTGGCAGACAGCGACACGCCTGCACTTCACGCTCGACTTTCGACTCAACTCGCAAAGTCTCACGGCCGCCCTTACGCCCGAGCCCACCCTGGGTGGGCGCGCTTGGCCCAACTTCAGACTGGAGCGAAGCGACTGGGACCCGGTCATCGTACTTTGGGTCAACTCCACCCTGGGCCTCATGGCGTTCTGGTGGGTAGGCTCGCGTCAGCAGCAGGGCCGCTCGGTTCTGACCATCAGTGGACTGCCGAGCCTGATGGTTCTTGACCCGAGAGCCTTGCCACCATCCAAGCTGCAGCGAGCCTCCGATATCTTCTCCGAGTTTCGGGCGTTACCGCTGTTGCCAGCCAATGAAGCTTACCGAGATGAAGCCCGTGACGCCCTGGATCGTGCTGTCATGCTCGATTTGCTAGAGTTGCCTCACGACGTGTTATTGCCATTGGCACACCTGCGGCGTCAATGGTGCAACGAACCGTCGGTTCATGGGGGCAAGAGTACCTCTCCGTGAATGGTGGTTCATAGACATCGAACACCGAAAGAACCTGACTGCTGAGTAGTAGACCGCACACAGGAAAGCAGTAAGGAGCAAAGGAGGCACGAGACATGCGAATGCTACATACATGTTCCGTGATAGCTGCCCTTCTGACCGCCATGACTGTGTGCAACTCCACATCGGCAATGATGTGTGCGGACGCCGACGATGACGGAAGCACTCGATTGAAAAAGCTCCACGAGTATGCACAAATCGCCGAGGCACCGAAGCAGAATGATCTAGGGTACATGGAAGACTGCATCGACATTAGCGGAGTGGTGCTAGCCGAGAAAATGACGAATGTGGTGGAACTCACCGTTCCCGAGAATTTTATCAGATTGGTGAGAAACGTCGCAGACAACAATCGGGCAATATTGAGGCCCTCGCAGCGGCGTTGGAATGGCGGTAACTCGCCATTTTCTGTTGGATGCAGTGCAGAGAGGAACAACGAAAATGTATTGATTGATTTCGGATTCAAGTTGCTGGCGAGCATTGTCGGTGATCTGGCTTTCTTTTTTCTAACTGGAACCGAAATGAAGGGCACCGTTGTCGTTCGCGAGACCGGAGAACGAATATTGATTTCTCCAGGAACAAATGTGTAACTGCTCGCCCGATCTTAGCAACGGTATAGTGGAATCGTCGGCCGCGTAGCGGTCATCTCGTACTGGGAAGCGGCGAAGCGGCAGTGGTTGTGCGATGTTGACACCATAGCACCGCGTCGCTATGGTGCGGCTCCCATACCGGCGGTGGGAGCGACGCGAGTGGGCTACTTCGGGTCGAAGGCGACCTCGGGGCTGTGTCAGCCTCTCATTGCGATGATGCCGCCGCACAGCGCCTATATCGAGACGCATCTCGGTGGGGGCGCGATCATGAAGCGCAAGCCCCCGGCGCTACGCAACATCGGCATCGACCGCGATGCCCGCGCACTCGATGCGTTCGAGTGCGACTACCCGGTCGAGCTCGTGCACGGATGCGCCCACCGGTTCCTCGCCGAGTTCACGTTCGAGGGCACGGAACTCCTCTACTGCGACCCGCCGTATCTGAAGCGCACCCGTCGCTCGAATCGACGGTATCGGTTCGACTACGAGGACTGCGACCACGAGGCGCTGCTTGCGCTTCTCGCTCAGGTACCGTGTCAGGTGATGGTCTCGGGGTACGCTTCGGCGCTGTACGAGGCGCGCCTTCAGGGGTGGCGCCGGGTGGAACTCCAGGTGATGAACCACGTAAGCGGGCATTATGAGCCGTGGTTGCGGTA
This sequence comes from Gammaproteobacteria bacterium, assembly GCA_022822245.1. Next base: position 108 of record JAJECB010000080.1, on the reverse strand, counting down.
CCGCGCTCAGTGTGGTGGCGGATCGTGGTGGTACGGACCGAGGTCTGACCGAAGGGGGTCATCGGCGAACAGCGACTTCCACAGCCGCGGGGTGAGTTCGATGGCCCG
>JAJECB010000517.1 GCA_022822245.1 Gammaproteobacteria bacterium | reverse complement strand
GTTCACGAGACCCGGGATCCCGTGCGTCTCCGAGCCTTGGATGACGAAGTCCGGCTGCGGCTCGCCCGGGCCGTGGAGCTTCGGCCGGATCCCCGAGTAGTCGGGCTGCAGGCTCCCGTCGCGGAGCTCGGGGTAGAACGTGCGCACCGCGGCGTAGAAGCGCTCGGCGCGCGCCGGGTCCACCGAGTAGTCGATCTCGTCCACCCACTCGATGTCGGGGCCGAACCGGCACCGGCCGGCGAGGTCGAGGCCCGCGTGCACCCCGAGCACCGAGGGACCGGGCATGGGATAGACCAAGTGCGAGAAGGGCTGCGGCCCGGTGAGCGAGTAGTAGTTTCCCTTGCCGAGATGCCGGCGCGGGATGGTCTCGGGCGGGACCCCGGCGAGGGAGCGGGCCACCTCCTGGGCGAAGAGGCCCGCGGAGTTCACCACCGTCCGGCAGGCGAGGGTCATCGGCGATTCTCCGCCGACCCGGAGCACGATCCGGTCCTCGTGCGCCTCCCCGCCCTCGACGGGGCTCCGGAAGGCGATCATCGCCCCCGCGTCGGCCGCGTCGCCCTCGAAAGCGTGCATGAGGCGGTGGCTGTCCACGATCCCGGTGGACGGCGAGAAGAGTCCCGCGACCGCCCGCACCGCGGGCTCGAGGCGCTCGACCCCATCCCGGGTGAGGCGCCTGAGGTCGTCCACGCCGTTCGCCGCCGCCCTCGCCTGGAGGGCGTGGAGGCGCGGCACCTCGCTCTCCTCGGCGGCGACGATCACCTTGCCGACGTTCGCGTACGGGACCCCGTGCTCCTCGCAATAACGGTAGAGGGCGCGGCGCCCCTCGACGCACACCCGGGCCTTCCGCGAACGGGCGGGATAGTAGATTCCGGCGTGGACCACCTCGCTGTTGCGCGAGCTCGTGTGGCTGCCGACGATCCCCTCCGCCTCGAGGACGATGACCTCGCGGCCGGCCATCGCGAGGCGGCGGGAGACCGCGAGCCCGATCACCCCCGCCCCGATGACGACGCAATCGACCGATTCCACTCCGAAAGGATCTCCTGGGGATGAGCGGAGCCGCGATGGGGCCGGGACCCCGGTCCGCCCGGTCGGGTCCCCTGGCCCGGCCGGGCTCGTCCCTGCCCGGCCGCTCCGCCTCCGTCCGCCTCAGCCGACCGCGAGCGACGCGTTGCGCGCGTCCGTGACCAGCATGTGCGCCGGGGTATGAGTGATCGCGATGGGCGGGCGGGCGGAACGCACCGCCACCTGAGGGGTCACCCCGCAGGCCCAGAAGACCGGCATCTCGCCAGGCGCGATGATCGGGTCGTCGCCCTGCCAGGCCCGCCCCACGTCCTCGATGCCGATGCGTTCCGGCATGCCAAGGTGGATCGGCGCCCCGTGCACCCGGGGATAGCGGCTCGTGATCTGGACCGCCTTGATCGCGTCCCCGGGGGTGAACGGCCGCATCGACACCACCATGCGGCTGTGGAACCGGCCGGCCGGCGCGCACTCGATGTCGGTGAGGAACATCGGGCAGACGCTCCCGTCCTCCCAGTGCCGGATCGGGAGCCCAGCATCGACCAGGGGCTCCTCGAACGAGAAGGAGCAGCCGAGGGCGAAGGCCACGAAATCGTCCTGCCAGAGGTCCCCGATGCTCCGGACGTCCCCGTCGAGCTCGCCGTTGCGGAACACGCGGTAGCTCGGGAGGTCGGTCCGAAGGTCGAGGTCCTGCCCCAGCTCCGGCAGGCGCGGGTCGCCCGGCTCGGACATCGCGAGGAGCGGGCACGGTTTCGGGTTGCGCTGGCAGAAACGGGCGAACTCGTCCGCGTAGTCACCGGGCAGGATGGCGAGGTTGGCCTGGACGAAACCCTTGGCGAGGGCCCCGGTGTGTCCGCGGTACTCCCCGGAGCGAATGCGGCGCCGCACCTCGACGGGGTCCGTGGTGTCCCAGTCGAGGCCGAGACCGTGGGTGGCCTCCACGGGTGCGGTGGAGGCGGCGGTGGCGATCGCGCTCATGACAGCTCCTTGCCCGGTGCTCCGGGCGCCCTGAATTCCAGTGCGGAGAGTCTATCGCGCGCGCGGCGCCGCCGCACCGCGGCGCCCCGGCTTGCATGGAACATCCAATGACCCATTGCTCCGCGATCTTGGTCCGCCGGCCCTTTGGAAAGGCCCCTTCCTCCGCGGCTCAATGCAACCCGCTCCGGAAGGAACCTGCCCCCGGACCGGCTGCGTCACCGAGAAACCGGGCCTTGTACGACCCGCGACACGATGTTCCCTGCGCGTCGGTACAGCGCTTGCTGCGAGAACTCCCATAGGGAGAGGGGCCTTACCTCCGTCCAGCGCAAGAGGCTCCTTCCGGCACCCGGCAGGAACGGCATCGCGCGCAGTTACGGTGCGGCGGGCGGTCCGGCGGGCGACCTTCCTGCGACCCCGGCGGGCCGGTCAGTGGATGTCCGCGGAGTCCGCCATCGCCTGCCGGAGCCGCTCGATGTCGAAGCCGGGACCCCGGGCGCACTCGAGGATCACCGCCTCGCGCCGGGTGAGGAGGTCGACCGCGGCGGGAAGGTTCTTCACCGCCTCCGGCGGAATGACGACCGCCCCGTGCCGGTCCGCGTGCACGATGTCGTCGTGCCGGACCGCCATCCCGCAGACGTTGACCGGGCCGCCGAAGTCCACCACGTGGACGTGGGCGTGGCTCGGCCCG
>JAJECB010000222.1 GCA_022822245.1 Gammaproteobacteria bacterium | reverse complement strand
GACGAGGTCTTCGTGGCCGAACGAGAGCGATGCGAACCGCTCCGGATCGCGTTCGAAGAGCTCGCGCAGCGTGACCCCCGCGAGCCGCTCGCCTTCGCGCTCGACGACGCGCCACGCTCGTGCCACCGCATCGGTCATGCGCGGCCGCCTCCTCCGTCAACCGCTCGGGAGGTCCGCGCGGCGCGGGAAGTCGGCGCCGCGCCGCGCGCAGCTCTTCGCCGCCGCGTCGCAGGCGAAGGCAAGGAGGCGCCCCGCCTCGCCATCGACGAGGGGAGCCGCGTCCCGCTGCGCGGTCAGCCGGCCCGTCTCGTCGAGCCGGGCGAGGAGGGCGGCCTGGAACGCGTCCCCCGCCCCCACCGTGTCCACCACTTCCGCCGCGAAGCCGGGATGCTCGACCCGCCCTGCCGGGGTCCAGAGGACCGCGCCCGCCGCGCCTCGGGTGAGGACCACGATCCGCGCCCCCCCGTCGAGCCACGCGGCGGCGAGGCGATCGGGGTCCGCGGCCGGGTCGAGGTGGCCGAGGTCCTCCTCGCTCAGCTTCACGAGGTCGGCGGTGCGCGCGAAGCGCTCGACCCCGTGCCGCCACCGCCCGAGGTCGGGCTCGACGTTGGCCCGCACGTTGGGGTCGAGCGAGACGAACCGGCGGCCGCGCTCGCGCTCGGCGAGGTTGAGGAGGCTGCCGGCGGTCGGATCGACGACGAGGGAGAACGATCCGAAGTGCAGGCACGACACCTCGTCCGGGAGGACGGGGAGGTTCTCGCCGGTGAGCGAGCGGTCGGCCGCTCCGTCTCCGTAGAAGGTGTAGCGGGGCTCCCCCGTCGGGCCGAAGGCGACCACCGCGAGGGTGGTCGGGTTCGCCATGCGGGCGAGGAACCGGGTCTCGACCCCCTCCGACGCGAGCGCGGCCGCGAGGCGGTCGCCGAGGGCGTCGGTGGAGACCCCGGTGAGGAGGGCGGCGGGCCGGCCGAGCCGCGCGAGCCCCACCGCGACGTTGAACGGCGACCCCCCGATACGGGCGTCGATGCGAAGACCATTCGGAGTCTCCGCTTCCACGAAGAGGTCGTACAGGGCCTCGCCGCAGACCAGGAACATGGGACGACCCTCCTCCTCGCGGCTCGTGCACCCGGACGGGGGCGGTCGCCGCCGACCCCGCTCAGGCGCGGTTCCGGCGCATCGCGGCGAAGGGGAGGTCCTTGTCCACCCGGGGCTCGGCCGGGAGCCCGAGCACCCGCTCCGCGATGATGTTGCGCATGATCTCGTCGGTGCCGCCCGCGAGCCGCATTCCGGGGGCGGCGAGCCACGCCGCCTGGGCGCCGAACTCGTCGTCCATGACCGCGCCGGCCTGGCCCTGGAGCTCGACCCCGAGGGCGGCCATCTCCTGCCGGAGGGGGCTTCCCACGAGCTTGTGGATGGAGTTTTCGGGCCCCGGGGTCTCGCCGCGCGAGAGGGCGGTGAGGGTCCGGTAGGTGGTGTAGCGGAGTCCCGCCGCCCGCACGTGGAAGTCGGCGATCCGGGCGCGCACCCCGGAGTCATCGATCGCCTTGCCCCGCGGGCCGTCCGCCTCCCGGGCGAGGCGCACGAGATCCGCCGTGCCGAACCCCGCCATGCCGCGCGCTCCGATCGCTGCCCGCTCGTTCATGAGGGTGGTGATCGCGACCCGCCATCCGTCGTCGACCGCGCCCAGCCGGTTCCCGTCCGGCACCCGCACGCCGGAGAAGAACACGTCGTTGAAGCCCCCGCCGCCGTCCATCTGCCGGATGGGGCGGATGTCGATCCCCTCGGACTCCATGTCGACAATGAAGCAGGTGAGGCCGCGGTGCTTGGGCACCTGCGGGTCGGTCCGCACGATGATGACCCCCCACCGGCAGAAGTGGGCGCCGGTGTTCCAGGTCTTCTGGCCCTCGATGATCCAGTCCGCGCCGTCTCGGGTCGCCCGGGTCGTGAGCCCGGCCACGTCGGAGCCCGCTCCGGGCTCGCTGAAGAGCTGGCACCAGACCTCGTCGCCGCGCGCCATCTTCCGCAGGTGGCGCTCCTTCTGCCCGTGCGTCCCGTGCTTCATCAGGGTCGGACCGAGCATCCCGATCCCGATCGTGAAGATGTTGATCGGGGTGCGGCGGCGGAGCTCCTCCTGGGTCCAGATGACCTGCTCCATGGGTCCGAGTCCGCGCCCGCCGTATTCGGTCGGCCACGTGAGGCAGGCCCATCCGTGGTCGAACTTGAGCGCCTGCCAGTCCTTCGAGCGCCGCACCGCGTCCGTATCGTCGCCGATGAACGGGCCGGACGCCGGCGCGCCGGCCTCGAGGGGTTCGGTGTGGCGCTCGAGGAAGGCGCGCGCTTCGGCGCGGAACCCTGCTTCGGCCGTCGTGTCGTTGAAGTCGATGTCGGAGTCCTCCTTCGAGCGGAAATGGCCGCCGGGCTATCCGGCCGCGGCCAGCTTGGCGGCTGAATCCGGGCCGACGCCGGGGTCCGCGGCGAGGCAGTCGACCAGCCGGTCGCGCCACTCCGCCGGCGGCCCGAGGGCGAGGGCGAGGTTCCGGGCGCGGCGGTAGAAGAGGTGGCAGTCGAGCTCCCAGGTGAAGCCCGCCCCCCCGAAGAGCTGCACCATCTCGGTGCCCGCCCTGTTGCACGCCTCGGTGGCCGCTACCCGGGCGGTGCACGCGGCGAGCGGCAGCCCGGGGTCGTCGTTGGCGAGGGTCCAGGCCGCGAACCAGCAGTTCGAGCGCGCGATCTCCAGGTTCGCGTAGAGGTCCGCCATGCGGTGCTTGATCGCCTGGAACGAGCCGACGGGGCGGCCGAAGGCGTGCCGATCGAGGATCTGCTCGCGGGTGAGGTCGAACGCGCGCTGGGCGGTGCCGAGCTGCTCGAAGGCCTGGAGGACCGCGGCCCGGTCGAGGATCCGGCGGAGGACGCTCCAGCCGTCCCCGTCTCCGCCGGCGAGCGGTTCGGCCGGGGTGGCGTCGAACGTGAAGCCGGCCGAGGGGCGCGAAGGGTCGATCGGCTCCTCCGCCGTCCGGGCGACCCCGTCCAGATCCGCGAGGGCGAGGACGAGCCGCCCGGAGTCGTCGCGCGCGAGGACGAGGGCGAGGTTGGCGGCCGCTCCGTCGGGCGCCCCGATCTTGGTCCCGGTGAGCGCCCTGCCTGCGGACAGTTGCGCCCGGACGTTCTCCGGACGGACGACGCCGCGCGCCTCGGCGAGGGGGAGGGTCCCGATCCGGTCCCCGTTCGCGAAGCCGGGGAGGTAGCGCTCCTTCTGGGCCTCGCTCCCCGCGACGAGGATCGCCTCCGCCACCGCGGCCGAGGTCACGAAGGGGATTGGGGCGAGGGCACGGCCAAGCTCCTCCGCGATGAGGACGAGCTCTCCATGGCCGAAGCCGGCCCCACCCCACCTCTCCGGGATGACCGCCCCGAGCCAGCCCATCTCCGCCGCCCCCGCCCAGAGCCCGCGGCTCATCGTCGCGTCGGACTCGAGGATCGAACGGGCGAGCCCGAGGGGGGCGCGGTCCTCGAGATAGTCGCGCGCGGTGGTCCGGAGGAGCTTCTGCTCCTCGGAGAAGTCGAAGTTCATCGGAGCGGGTCCGGGGCGGCGGTACGCGCCCTCAGGCGCTCGGGCGGGTCGCCTGCATCGAGGGACGCGCCGCGAACCCCTCGAGCCACGCGGCGAGCCGCGGCCGGCCCTCGCGCCATCCGTCGTCGAGCGACCGGAAGTCGAGGTAGTCGGCGGCGCAACCGGCCGAGATCGTGCCGATATCCACCGTGTCGCCGAAGTCCTCCGCCTCGCCCTCGAGGGCGTCGAGAGCGCGCCGGA
>JAJECB010000501.1 GCA_022822245.1 Gammaproteobacteria bacterium | reverse complement strand
GGTGTCCGCGTTGGCGCCGCTTTACGTGCAGGTCTTGGAGGTTTCGACGATTGGGTTCTGGGCTGAGATGATGTCGTAGGCTCTGCGCGCGCCTCCGCCGGGCGTCGTTCGCAAGTGTCGAGCCGGCCCCGCCCGCTATTGCATCCGGATCTCGTCGTAGCGCGCGAAGATCTTGGCCGCCTCCTCGTCTCCGAACTTCTCCCGCCACGCCGCGGTGACCGGTTCGCCGGACGCCCGGAGGTGCTCGATGAAGGCCGCGGGCACGTCGGTCACCGACGTGACCCCGTTCTCGTCCATGCGCTTGACGTTGAGGGCGATGCGCTCGTTGATGTTCGCCCACGCCTCGGCCTCGACCTCCGCCGCCGCGTCGAGCACCGCCTGCTGGAGCTCGGGCGAGAGGTCGTCGAACGCGGCCTGGCTCATGTGGATCATGTTGGTCCCCATGGTGAAGCCGACGTGATGGAAGTGGTCCATGTACTCGTGGAACTTCGCCGAGAGGCCGCCCTCGTCCGAGGTCAGCACCGCCTCGATGGTGCCCGTGGAGAGCGCCGGCACCACGTCGGCCCAGCTCAACTGGATCGCCGCCGCCCCCGCGTTCTTGAGGGTGAGGGTGCCGGTCTTGTCGTAGGAGCGGATCTTGAGGTTCCTGAGCCCCTCGGCATCGGTGATCTTCTTCTGCGCCCAGATCCCGACCGGGGTCCAGGGAGCGCCCAGCAGGTACTTCTGCCCACCCTTGGCAAAGGCCGCCTCGAGCCACGGGCGCATCGCGTCGAGGAGCGCCTTCGACTCCTTGGGATTGGTGGCGACGAAGGGCAGGCTCTGGAGCTCGAAGATGGGGTCGATCCCGGAGAAGACGCCGGTGTAGGTGCTCGCGATCGGCACCGCGCCGTCCTCGACCGCGCTCCAGTGGTCACGCGACTTGTAGCCGAGCGCCCCGCCGAAGTGGTTGGTGATGACGATCTTGCCGCCGCTCTTCTCGTTCACCCGCTCGGCGAACAGGCGGTCCGCCTCGGCCGGAAGCGAGGTCGCGCCGTACTCGTTCGGCATGTCCCACTGGATCGTGTCCGCGTGCGCGCCGGTCGCGAGCACGAGCACGGCGCCGGCGGTCAAGAGAGTTCTGCGGGTAAATCCCATCGTTCGTTCTCCTCGTTGGGGGTGTTGTTGTACGCGCGGTTCGCGCGCTAGCCGTGGTCGAGGTCCATCTGCTCGAAGATCGCGCGGGTGAGCGGGCTCTCGAGCCGCTGGTACTCCGCGGAGACGTTGACGTGGTCGAGGTCGAGGACCTCCATGTACTCGCCCGGAAGCCCGCGCGCGAGCCACGCGTCGGCGAAGCTCCGGGACTGGCGGCGGAACTCGTCGGTCTCCCCGCCGCCGACGGCGATGATCAGCTCCGGAGCGAAATCCGGCAGGTGGTGGATGGGGCTGTTGCGGCGGGTCGTCTCCTCGTCCATGCGAAGGTCCGCATTGAGGTAGGAGCGACGCAGCGGCTCGAGGTCGAAGAGACCGCTGAGGGCGCAGGCGTTCCGGATCGGCGCCGCCGGCAACCCGTAACCCGCCCAGTCCGTCGCGAGGAGCATCGCCGTCAGGTGCCCGCCCGCGGAGTGTCCGGTGACGTGGATCCGGGCCGGGTCGCCTCCGATCTCCGCCGCGTGGCCCCAGATCCACGCGAGCGCCCGGCGGTTCTGCTCGGTGATCGTGTCCATGGTGACGTTCGGGCAGAGGTCGTAGTTGTTGAGCACCACGCACGCCCCCGCCTCGACGAAGCGCTCCGCCACGAAGCGGAACATCGCCTTGTCGAACGCCCGCCAGTAGCCGCCGTGGATGAAGAGCAGGATGGGCGAGGAGCCGCCGCCCGGCCAGATGTCGAGGCGCTCGAGGGCGCTCTCGCCGAAGGGCACGTCCAGCCGGCAGTCGAAGCGCTCGACCGCCCGCGCGCAGTCCGTCTCGAGTCTTGCGAAGGTCTCGGCGAAGTGCGGACACCGGATCCGCATGTCGTATTCGAGGTCGAGGCTTTTCTGGTCGTATTGCCCGTAGATCAACTCTCCCATCAGCGTTCCCGTGTCGCTCCCGGCCTCGATTCGGCCGCGGATACTGGCACCGATTCCCCTCTCGTTGCAACTCGACGGGAATCGGCGCGAGACGGGGTCGAAGCGCGATGCCGCAGCTTTCACCCGGACGCCATCGGCGGTCCCGAACCCGAAACCCCGCCCCGTCTCCGCTCGTTGCAACCGGCACGAGGGCGCCCGTATAGTCCGGTGCCCTCGAAACGAGGAGGCGAGACTGCATGCTGGTTCGAATGGCGAAATGGGAGTGCCGGCCGGAGGTCCGCGAGGCGGCGGCGGAGCTCTTCGAGAACGGGGCGCTCCCGATTCTGTCCCGGCAACCGGGCGCCCGGGGCGCGATGCTCCTTGCCGAGCCGGGCGGCACCGGGCGCATCGCGTTCACGGTCTGGGAGGACGAGGCGAGCTACCGGCGGTTCGTGGCGAGCGAAGACATGCGCGAGATCACCGAGATGTTCGCCCCGATGTACGTCGACGGGGCGCTCCCCGTCGGGTCGGAGTTCGACGTCGTGCGATGGGGCGACTTCTCGCGCTCGGAGGGCTACGCATGCTGATCGACCTCCCCACCGCCGCCCGGTACAACACCTGGGCCAACCGGCGGCTCTACGCCGCGTGCGCCACCCTGCCCCACGAGGAACGGATCCGCGACCGCCGCGGGTTCTTCCGCTCCATCCACGGCACCCTGAACCACATCCTCCTCTCCGACCTCATCTACCGCGAGCGCCTGGAGAAGAAGCCCACCACCTTCACGCGCCTCGACGAGATCCTCCACGAGGACTTCGTCGCGCTCCGCGACGCCCACGCCGCCCAGGACGAGTGGTACGTCGGGTTCTGCGACGCGCTCGATCCGGCGGAGCTCGACGGGACCCTCTCCTTCGACACGGTGGAGACCGGGGAGTACTTCAGCCTGCCGCTCCGGCGCTGCCTGACCAACCTCTTCCAGCACCAGATCCATCACCGGGGGCAGACCCACCACATGCTTTCGCACGCCGGAGTCGACCCGCCCCCCCTCGACTTCGTCAAGTTCAGCGCCGGCGAGTAGCGGGAAGGTGACGGCCGGAACGCGCCCGCCGCGGCGCGTCCACGACGCCCTCGTCATCGGCGCCGGGCAAGGGGGCCTCGCGGTCAGCTTTTTCCTTGCCCGGGCCGGCATCGAGCACGTGGTGCTCGAGCGCTCGGGCATCGCGTCGAGCTGGCGCGAGCACCGCTGGGACTCCTTCTGCACCGTCACCCCGAACTGGTCGATCACGCTCCCCGGAGCGGAGTACGCGGGTAACGACCCGGACGGGTTCCTCTCCCGCGACGCGCTCGTCGCCCATTTCGAGGCGTGGGCCCGCTCCTTCGACGCGCCGGTCCGGTGCGGGATCGAGGCGCGGGCGGTCCGGCCCGCGGGCGACGGCTTCGAGGTCGCGACGAGCGAAGGGCCGTTCCGGGCCTGCAACGTGGTCGTCGCCACCAGCACGTACCAGAACCCGCACGTCCCGGCCGTGTCCGCGCGCCTGCCGCGACGCCTCGCGCAGCTCACCCCGCACGACTACAAGCACCCCGGGATGCTGCCGCCCGGCGCGGTCATGGTCGTCGGCTCCGGACAGACCGGGTGCCAGATCGCGGAGGAGCTCCACGAGGCGGGCCGGGAAGTGTTTCTCTGCGTGGGCCGGGCGGGGCGCCTCCCGCGGCGCTACCGGGGCCGCGACTGCATCGAATGGCAGCGCGACATGGGCTACCTCGACCGCACGCCCGGCATGCTCGACCGCCCGCAGGACCGGTTCCGCGGCGATCCCCACCTCACCGGCCGGAACGGGGGCTACACCATCAGCCTCCACGACTTCCACCGGCGCGGGATCCGTCTTCTCGGGCGGCTCGTCGACTGCGAGGGCGAGCGGGCGAAGCTCGACGGCGAGCTGCACGCCGAGATGCGCTTCGCGGACGAGTTCTGCGATCGGATCGTCGAGCAGTTCGAGCGGCACATCGCCGAGCGGGGGATCGACGCGCCGGCACCGACCGCGGAGGAGGTCGGGGCGGGTCCGCCGGAGGACGGGAAGCTTCCCGACATCGTGCGCGAGATCGACCTCGCGGCGGCGAACGTGGCCGCGGTGGTGTGGGCGACCGGGTACCGCTACGACTTCTCGTGGGTCGGGGCGCCGGTCCTCGACCCCGCCGGCTACCCGCACGCGCCGGGTGGGGTGAGCGCATGCCCGGGGCTCTACTTCGTGGGGCTCAACTGGATGACGCGGCGCAAGTCCGGGATCCTCTACGGCGTCGGCGACGACGCACGGAGCGTCGCCGAACACCTCGTCCGGCGGCTCTCCACCCCGTCGCCGGGTCGCGTCTCCACCCGGGACACCGCGGTGGCGGCGAGGCAACGACCGGAAACGAGCTTCCATGACTGAATTGGCGGGACGGCTGCACATCGGGGTGGACGTCGGCGGGACGTTCACGGACCTCGTCGTGACGATCGACGGCGAGAACCGGACGATCCTCCACAAGCTCCCGTCGACCCCCGAACGGCCGGACCGGGCGATCATCGACGGGATCCGGGAGGTGCTGGCCGCCCGCGGGCTCGCCGCCGCGGAGGTCTCGCACCTCGCCCACGGCACGACCGTCGGGACGAACGCGCTCATCCAGCGCCGCGGCGGCAAGGTCGCCCTCGTCACCAGCGAGGGGTTCCGCGATCTGCTCGAGATCGGACGCCAGACCCGGCCCCGGGTCTACGACATCCACCTCGATCACCCGAGGCCCCTCGTCGAACGCGCGCTTCGCCTCGAGGTCCCGGAGCGGCGGCTCGCGGACGGGACCGTGCATCGCGCCCTCGACGAGGAACGGCTCCGCGAGCTCGCGGAAGCCATCCTCCGCGAGGAGGTGGACTGCGTGGTGGTCTGCTTTCTCCACTCCTACGCCTGGCCGGAACACGAGCGGCGGGCGGTCGGGATCCTCGCGGACGCGCTTCCCGACTCGGTCCGGGTCATCGCGTCGTCGTCGGTGTATCCGGAGTTCCGGGAGTTCGAACGGCTTTCGACCGCGGTGCTGAACGGCGCCCTCCTGACCACGATGGGAGCGTACCTCGACCGTCTGACCGGGGAGGTCTCCGAGCTCGGCATCCGCGCCGAGCCCAAGATCAGCCAGAGCGCGGGCGGCCTCATGTCCGTGGAGATGGCGCGGCGCTTTCCCGTTCGCGCCTCCCTGTCGGGCCCGGCGGCGGGCGTGCTGGGGGCGGCCCGGCGCGCCGCGACGGCCGGCTACCGCGACGTCATCACCCTCGACATGGGCGGCACCAGCGCGGACGTGAGCCTGCTCCGGGACGCGCGGCCGACGGAGGTGCAAGAACGCACCCTCGCCGGCTTCCCCCTGCGCCTTCCGGCCCTCGACGTGAACGCGGTGGGAGCGGGTGGCGGCTCCATCGCGTGGATCGACCAGGACGGGCTGCTCAAGGTCGGACCGCGGAGCGCCGGCGCGGCGCCCGGTCCGGCCTGCTACGCGGCAGGCGGCACCGAGGCCACCGTCACCGACGCGAACGTGGTCCTCGGCCGGCTGAACGACACCGCGCTGCTGGACGGACAGATGCCCATCGACCGGTCGCTCGCTCGGGCGGCGGTCGAGGCGCTTGCCGGCACGCTCGGTCTCGGGACAGAGGAGACCGCCCTCGGCATCATCCGGGTCGCCGGCGCGACGATGGTGAAGGCGATCCGGTCCATCTCGGTGGAACGCGGGCACCACCCGGCCGGGTTCGCCCTCTTCGTCTACGGGGGAGCGGGACCGCTCCACGCGGTCGACGTGGCCCGCGAGCTCGAGATCGGCACGGTCATCGTCCCGCCGAACCCGGGCATCCTCTGCGCCGACGGCGCGCTCGCGTCGGGGCTCCGCAACGACTTCGTGCGCACCGTGCTCCGGCCCCTCGATCCGGGCGCGATCCCGGCCGTGAACGCGGCGCGCGCGGCGATCGCGGCCGAAGCGGCGGCCTGGTTCGAGAGCGAAGGGGTTCCGGGCTCCCGCCGTTCGCTCGAATGGAGCGCCGATCTCCGCTATCTCGGCCAGAACTACGAGATCCAGGTGCCCTGGAGGGGGCGGGCGCTCGACCGGGAGGCGATCGGGGCGCTCGCCGGCGCGTTTCACGCCGCCCACGAACAGCAGTACGGGTTCGCGTCGGACGTCGAGACGATCCAGCTCGTGAGCGTCAAGGTGAAGTCCGAAGCCGCCCTGCCCGCTCCGCCGATCCCCCGTCTCGAGCCCGGCCCCGCCGCGGCGCCGGCCGGCGAGCGCGAGACCGTCTTCGAGCGCGGCCGCCGCCGGCCGAGCCCCGTCTACCGCCGCGGCGACCTCGCGCCGGGCCAGACCATCGACGGACCCGCGATCGTGGAGCAGCTCGACACCACCGTCATCGTGTTCCCGGGGGATCGAATCCAGGTCGACCCGTGGGGAAACCTGGTGATTTCGCTGGGCGAGGACTGATAGAGGGCTGGGCGATGGAGATGACCCCGATCGACGTCGAGGTGCTGCGCAACGCGATGGGCAGCATCGCCGACGAGGCCTACATCTCGCTCATGAAGAGCGCCTACTCGACGAACATCAAGGAGCGGCGCGACCACTCGACCGCGATCTTCGACCCGGACGGCCGGGTGATCGTGCAGGGCGAGAGCATGCCCCTTCACCTCGCGTCGATGCTGGGCCTGGTGGAAGTGATTCTCGAGAAGCACTCCCTGAGCGACATCCGCCCCGGCGACGTGTTCATCTCCAACGACCCGTTCGTCGGCCGGGGGTCGCACCTCCCGGACGTGGCCATGGTCGCGCCGGTGTTCTCCGGCGAGGAGCTGGTCCTCTTCGTCTCCAATATCGCCCACCACGCCGACATCGGCGGCATGGCACCCGGCTCGATGGCGGGCGGGATGACCGAGATCTACCAGGAGGGACTCCGGATCCCGCCCATTCGCCTCTTCCGGGGCGGGGAGCTCGACCGCGACGTGATGGACCTCATCCTCCTCAACGTCCGGGTGCCGGAGGAGCGCCGCGGAGACTACAACGCCCAGATTGCAGCCAACCGGCTCGCCGTGCGGCGCTGCGAGCAGCTCGTCGCGAAGTGGTCCGCGCCGACCATTCGCGAGGGCTGCCGACGCATGATCGAGGCGGTGGAAAAACGAATCCGGGCCTCCGTCGCGGCCCTTCCGGACGGCGTCTACCGGTTCGAGGATGTCCTCGACGACGACGGCATGGGCACCGAGAAGATCGCGATCCGGGTGGAGGTCGAGATCGCGGGAGACCGGATCCGGTTCGACTTCGACGGAACCGCCCCCCAGGTACGGGGCAACATCAACGTCACCATGGCCGGGCTTCAGGCGTGCTGCCTCTTCGCGCTGAAGGTGCTGGTCGATCCGGAGTGCCCGCAGAACCACGGGATGCTGGCTCCGATGGAGATCCGTGCGCCGCACGGGACGATCGTCGACGCCGCGTTCCCCGCCGCGTCCGCCGCCCGGGCCCAGACCGGACAGCGGATCGTGGACGCCATCCTCGGCGCGCTCTCGGGCGCACTCCCGGACCGGGTGATCGCCGCCGGCAACGGCGCCAACACCGCGGCGTCGTTCTTCGGCCGCGGCGCGGACGGGCGCTACTACGTCTACCTCGAGACGCTGGGGGGCGGGGCGGGTGCGCGTTCGTACGCGGACGGCACGGACGGGGTGCAGGTCCACATGACGAACACGTCGAACCTCCCGATCGAGGCGCTCGAGAACGAGTACCCGCTCATGATCGAGCGCTACGAGCTGGTCGAGGACTCGGGCGGCGCGGGCACCTGGCGGGGCGGGCTCGGGCTGCGGCGCGTGTACCGTCCGCTCGGGCACGTGGTGAACTTCAGCGGCCAGGGCGAGCGCTGCGTGCACGCGCCGTGGGGGGTGTTCGGCGGCGGGCCCGGCGCGACGGGCCGGTTCGAGCTTCGTTCCGACGACGGCGAAGTGACGCGGATCGCGAACAAGCCGTCTTCGCTCGAGGTCGGGCCGGATACGGCCATCGTGGTGACGACGGCGGGTGCCGGGGGCTACGGCCCCGCCGGGGAGCGCGACGCCGAGGCGATTGCGGAGGATCGCCGGAGCGGGAAGTTCAGCCCCGCGTACCTCGAGCGAGAGTACGGCAAGGCGAAGTAGCCCCGCTGCGGGCCGCCAGGCCGCCGGGAGGACCGGGCCGCCCCGCACCTGGTCCGGTTTCGCTTCCCTCCTCGTCGGGCTCCGCGCAGGGGCAGGCCGCGAGATGGTCGCTTTCGAAGCGCTCCGGCGGGCGGGACGCCCGCGAGCCCCGGGGGTGCCGTCGGGCCGGGCGTGGTCCATACTGGGAGCGACCTGATGGACGCACACGCGCCGGCCGCGGGCCGCCGCGTGCGAAGGAGGCGAGTACGATGGCCGAAGCCTATGCATCCTCCGTCATCGGAGCCCCGGCGGCGCGCGTGTGGGAGTGCGTCCGGGACTTCAACGGTCTTCCCGACTGGCACCCCGCGATCGCGGAGAGCCGGATCGAGGGGGGCGGCCCGTCCGACCAGGTCGGGTGCGTGCGCGCATTCCGCCTGAAGGACGGCGCGTTCCTCCGCGAGCAGCTCCTCGCCCTCTCGGACTACGACCTCTCCGTGACCTACTCGATCCTCGAGAGCCCGATGGGGGTCGAGAACTACGTCGCGACCCTCAAGCTCACCCCGATCACCGACGGCGACCGCACGTTCGCGGAGTGGTCGGCGGAGTTCGACTGCCCGCCCAAGCGCGAGGACGAGCTGGTCGCGCTCATCGCGGGGGACGTGTTCCAGGGCGGCTTCGACGCGCTCGATCGCGCGCTCGGCGGCGCGTAGCCGTCCCGGCGGCCGGGTAGCGGAGCGGCGGAGCGACCGCAAGGCCCATGGTCCGCGTCCGCCGCACCACCGTCGTCGACGCGCCGGTTGACGCGGTGTGGCGGATCCTGCGCGACTTCAACGGGCACGACCGCTGGCATCCCATCGTCAAGCGGAGCGACCTCGAGGGCGGCCGGCGCACCGACGAGATCGGCGCGGTCCGCAACTTCACGATCCGAAGTGGCGAGCGGGTGCGGGAGGTCCTGCTCACCCTCTCGGACCGGGACCGGCACCTTCGCTACGCCATCGTGGACAGCGAGCTTCCCCTCGAAGACTACGTCGCCGAGTTCTTCCTGAAGCCGGTGACGGACGGGGACCGGACGTTCTGGTCGTGGAGCTCGCGGTTCCGGACCCCGCCCGGGGAAGAGGGAGCCCTGGCCGAGCTCGTCGGGAAGGAGGTCTACGAGGCGGGCTTCGCCGGGGTGCGGGCCGCGCTCGGGCTCCGCGACGGCCCGGCCGCCTCCCGCGC
>JAJECB010000077.1 GCA_022822245.1 Gammaproteobacteria bacterium | reverse complement strand
CTGTCCAAACAACCCCGACCACCTCACGGGTCGCGGTAGTGCTTGCACTCATCGCCTCCTATGCCTCGAATCGAGACTCCGTACATAGGATTCTCCGCTCCCTCGGAGTCACAAAAGAAACATCCTATCCATCTGAGTGGTATTCGGCATTCTCGCGGCACGTTGACTGCTATGTCGTGTTGCATCTCAAAGGACAGCGCCGGCTTTACGGATGGCCCGAAGAATGGCCGAGTCACCCGGAGGAAGGTCATTTTCGAATTGCAGAAGGGGAGTGGCTGGTTGACGATGAGCGGATACCAGCAACGGGCGTTTCCGCAATCCTGATACCCACAAACGAAGTGGAAATGGTAGAATTTCTGTCGGGAATAAAGTAAATCAGCCAAGGAGCAGGAGAATGGCCAAGGAACCCGTGCCTCCGCCATCGAGACGAGCTCCCAACTCTGGGGCAGTGAGAGATCTGGGCAGATCGCCCAAGCCCCCGACTGCCGTCAAGCCGCCGCCACCGCCACCGCCGCCTCCAAAGAAACCTGGATAGCGCTGGTCCTACCGATCCGCACACCAACCGACGGACGCCATTTGCGTCGAGTCGACTGTGTTTGGATTGACTGAACCGGACATTGTTGACTCGGTGGATCGGGCACACGAAGACATCGCGGGCGACCTTCTCAGCCAAGTGTCCAACGCCCCGCGTCTGGCGTTGTGACGAGCCCCAGGCTCCGGTCTGCAACGGCCGGCGACACCGCCGGCATTGGCGCGTGCGTGCGTGCCGCCTACTCGCCGTACATCGAGCGCATCGGCCAGCCGCCCGGTCCCATGCTCGACGACTACGACCAGGTGGTTCGCGACCACCGGGTCTACGTCATCGAAGAGGCTGGCGTGATTCTCGGGGCGCTCGTCCTCATCGAGAAGGAGGAAGGCCTCCTCTTCGACAACATCGCGGTCCAACCCGCACGCCAGGGCGAGGGAATCGGACGCCGGCTCATGGAGCACGCGGAATCGGAGGCGCACCGGCTCGGGTACCGGCACCTCGATCTCTACACCCACGAGCGGATGACCGAGAACATCGCCATGTACGAGCGTATCGGCTACGTGGAGGTCGACCGCCGTACCGAGCACGGATTCCCGCGCGTCTACATGCGAAAGCGCCTGTGACCCCGGCGACGACGCCGCCACGGTGGCCGCCGCTACGATCGATGGCGCCCGGTCATGCGGGTTCGAGCCGCGCCAGGAATTCTTCCGCCCCGACGATCCGGCACGAAAGCTCGGTGGCGAGACCCGGAAGGTCCCGGTTATCCGTCACGAGGCACTTTGCTCGTCCCGTGATGGCGAGATCCAGGGACGGCAAGTCGGGCGGGCTGCGGCGTGCCGGAGCGGACGGCGCCGAAGTCCCCGCCTCGACGATTTCGCAGAAGAGCAGGTAGTCGAACAGGAGCTCTTCCTGCTCGTCGGCGGTCAGGGCGAACCCGGGCCACGCCAGTCCACCCACCAGCTCGCCGACGGTTGCCTTCGAAGCGAGCGGGGTGAATCGTCCGCCCTGCCACCCCCTCCGCAGAGTTTCCGTGGCACCGCCGCTCAACACCAGCGCGGACAACACCTGATCGGTGTCGAGGACGACCCGTGGCGGGGTGCGTTTCGCGCGCGAGGCGGCCATGGCGAACGGGACTCATCGCCCCCCGGTGCGTGGCGTCGCGTCCGCCTCCCGGGCCCGTGCCACGGCGCCCCGGACATCGTTCGCGGTGAGATTGAGCGAGGCGAGCTTCGCCCGTATCGCGTCCGCGCGCCGGGTGCGGACCGGGGTCAGGACCGCCTCGCCGTTCCGGGTCGCGACCACGAGATACTCGACCGGACGGGGCTCGCCGGGGACCTTCTCGCTCGGCGTGAACGGGTTCCTGATCGTGATTCTGGCCGGCATCTCCACCGGTTTCTCGGAAACACGCCCTTCTTGCTCGGGGCGAGGCTCCGGAGAACCGGGGTCGTTGCCACCCTCGGGAACCGGGCGTCTTCCGATTGCCTCGTCTAGCGAAGCGGGCCGCCGCCCCCGCGTGACGCAAGCGGACCATTCTCCGGTCATCCCGGCGCCGTTCGCACTCTCGGGGCGTACGATGTCCACTGGCCACTCCAGCTCCTTCGGCCAATGGTCGGAGAGCCACTGCACTACGGCAGTCGCCGATCGGATGGTCACTCGACCGGTCGCGCACCGCTCGAACCAGGTGCTGGAACCCGTCGCCTCGCGTGCGAGGGTCGACGTCGCGATGTGCCTCGCCGTGGCGTAGCGATCCGCAAGGCGCAGGATGTCCTCTATCGCATACATGCGACCAATGGTTGCATGCGTGCGCTTTCTGTGCAATCGCAACGCGCAATGGGTCCCCATCGGCCTCGGGCATGGCATATATTCCACGATGGAACGGCCCGGCGAAGACTATCGCGCGACGATCGCCCGAGCGCTCGGCGGCCGTTCGGTGGCCGGCTCGGCCACCGCCTACGGACTGCCGAGAGACGCGATCCGCCGCGTCCTGCGAGGCCACGACCCCCGCCTCTCCCGCGCCGACGCCATCTGCCGTGCGTTGGGCATCAGCTTCACCATCGGGAAGCCGCAAGACGGCTCGAGACGCTCCGGGCACGCCACCCGTTCGTGGCTCAGCGACTCCGTCCCGGCCGGAGGTGGGAGTACCTCCTCCCGGGCCCGAACGGGATCGGTCCCGGTCCGCGACCCCCGGCTCGCGGAGCTCCTTGGCCAACTCGCCGCGCACTGGAACGAGCTCGACGCTCCGGAACGCGATCGCCTCGCGGCCGGGATTGCCGCCATCCTCGAGCTCTCGGACGCAAGCAAACGCCAGCGCTGAACTCTACCGCCGTCCCGCACGCGCGACCGCCGAACCAGCCGGCAATCCTTCCTCCATCGCCGATTGCGGCCGATGTGCCGGCTCGGCCCGCGTGCCCCCGGCCGAAGTCGAGGCAACCCTTGCCGGTCGAGAAGCCGATACGCGGTCGCGGCCCGCTTCAGGCCACGGGCCGCGTCGACCTCTGGTTCTCAGGCGGAGGGATGGGCCATGCCGCCCGGGGGGCGCGGCTGCGCGATGCGCCGGAGCACCACGGCGCCCCCCCCGCCGACCCCGAGCACGCGACGGCCGAACTCGTCCAGCCCGACGCTGCCTGCATCGGTCTCGCCCTCGTCGACCCGCACCCAGGCGCGAAGGGGCGCGGGGTGGGCGCCGAGCAGCTCCACGAGGTCATCGTCCGTGACCCCCAGGCGCTCCGCGATCGCGGGGGCGATCCGGACCGTGCGGCGCCTTCCCCGGACCCCGGTGTAGGGGTCCGCCTCGTCCGCGCGCACCGAGAGGCGGAACCGCGCTTGCCCCAGGGCCTTGCGGGCGACCGCGGTCCCCTCCCCGTCCACCTCGCCGACCGCGTCCAGCACCACCCCATAGCCCTCGCGGGCGCGCTCTGCCGAAACGAAGCCCGCCTGCACGTCCGCGCGCACCGACTCCGGGTCGCGCTCCAGCGGGTCGCCATAGCCGCCCCCGCCCGCCGACTCCATGATCACCACGTCGTCCCGCCGCACCGGATGGCCGGTGACCTTGCCGGGGGTCGGAAAGACGTTCTCGGTGCCGTTGCGCCGCACCGCCACCCGGTAGGAACGGGAGCTCGTGCCGCCCCCGACCCCGAACGGCGGGATCGCGGCGCGGTCGCTCAGCACCGAGTAGCTCCCCTCCTCGCCGAGCACCCGGATCTCCCGGTGCAGGCCCATCCCGCCCCGCTGCGCGCCCTCGCCGCCCGAGTCGGCCCGCAGCTCGCAGCGCTCGACGAGGAGCGGCATCTCGTTCTCGATCGACTCCGCGGTCTGGATGGTCCGGATGTTGCCGAAGTCCACGTTCGCGAACGCGCTCGAACCGTCCGCCCCGGCGAACCCCCCGTTGCCCCCCGCCGGCGCCTCGTAGTAGACGTACTGGCGATCACGCCGGTGGTTCCAGCCGCCGATCGAGTTCGGGAACGAGGTGCCGCAAAGGTCTCCCGACACCCGCTCGGGGATGATCTGCGACAGCGCCCCCAGGGCCACCGACACGGCGCGCTTGCGAACCTCGCCGTGAGCGCCGGCCGGGGCGTCGCTCCGAACGTCCACCACGCTCGCGGCCGGAGCCCGGAGCTCGATGGGCCGGAAGGCGCCTTCGTTCACCGCCCCACCCGGGTCCAGGGTGGACTTGACGGCCACGAACACCCCCGCCCCGGTCACCGCGAGGGACGAGTTCACCACCCCCGGAACCTGGGGATTCGAGCCCGCGAAGTCGGCCACGATGCCGTCCCCGGCGACGGTGAGCTCGAGCCGGACGAGCACCGGATCGAGCTGCCCGTCCTCGTAGTACTCGAGGTAGTCCTCGTAGGAGTAGCTTCCGTCCGGGAGCTCCGCGATCCGCTCCCGGAGGCGGCGCTCCGTGCGGTCGAGGTTGATCCGGACCGCGGCGTGGACCGTGTCGGCACCGTACCGCTCGTAGATCCGCCGGATCCGCCGCTCGGCGACCCGGCACGCGCCGAGCGAGGCGTTGAAATCGCCTTCGCGCTCCTCCGGCACCCGCATGTTGGCCATGAGGAGAGCCATGGCGGCTCGGTTGACCTTGCCCCGCTCGAGGATCTTGATCGGGGGGATCCGCACCCCTTCCTGGTAGATGTTGGTCGAGAGCCCCGAGTAGCTCCCCGGCACCATGCCTCCCACGTCCACCCAGTGGGCCCGCACCGCGGGGAAGACGAGGACGTTCCCGTCCTCGTCGAAGACGGGATGGACCAGGGTCACGTCATTCAGGTGGGTGCCGCCGCGGTAGGGATCGTTGAGCAGCACGACATCGCCCGGGTGGAGGTCGTCCGCGAAGTCCTCGAACATGCAGCGCACCCCCCACGGCAAGGGGAGCACGTGCCCGGGATGGTCCCAGGACTGCGCGACCATCTCCCCGCCCGGTCCGAAGAGCGCGCAGGAGAAGTCGTCGAACTCGTAGATGACGGACGAGAACGACGAACGGATGATGGTCGCGCGCATCTCCCGCACGATCGCGATGAGACCCTCGCAGACCACCTCGAGGGTGATCGGGTCCACCTCCGAGCGCTCGGATGGGACGGCCGTCGGTGTCGCGCCCGTGACGGGCGGACGGGGAAGGGGCTGCGAAACGCTCATGCGTCACCTCTCTTGAGCATCAGATCTCCCGATTCGAGGACCCGGAAGCGCCAATCGGGAGGCACCACCGTGGTGGCGCCATCCTCCTCCACGATCGCCGGCCCCGCGAGCGCGGCCCCGGCCGGCAGCCGGCTCCGATCCAGCACCGGGGTGTCGAGGAACCGGCCGGCGAAGAACACGGCGCGCGTCTCGATTCGCGCGCCCGCGACATCCCCCGCCACGTTCCAGGCGCCGAACGCGGGCTTGGCGGCCCGGCCGATCCCGGTCAACCGGAAGCTCACCACCTCGGTCTCGCCGTCGTTGCGGTGCCCGAACCGCCGTTCGTGGGTGTCGTGGAAGGCGGCCTCCAGCGCCTCCACGGAGGCCATCTCCGGGGGCACCTCCACGTCCACCTCCCAACTCTGACCAAGATAGCGCATGCCGAGCGCCCGCCGGGAGGAGAAGTCGCCGGGCGCCACTCCCTCCTCCCCGAGGCTTCGGCGGGCCTCCTCCTCCAGCCGATCGAGCCCGTCCGCGATTTCCGCGAACGACGCGAGGCGCCGGGGCAGCAGGGTACGGGTCCGCACGAAATCCTGCTTCACGTCGGAGATGAGCGACCCGAGGGCCGCGAAGTTGCCGGGCCCTATCGGCACGAGCACCCGCTCGATCTCGAGCTCCTCCGCGATGAAGGCCCCGTGCATCGGTCCCGCACCTCCGTACGCAACGAGGGTGAAGTCGCGCGGGTCGTAGCCCTTCGCCACCGAGATCTGCTTGATCGCGCTCACCATCCGGGCAATCGCGATGCGCACCACTCCCTCCGCGGCCGCCTCGTCGGAGAGCGAATCGAGCCCCAGCGTCCGGAGCGCCCGGCGGGCGAGTTCCTCGTCCAGGGCGATCCGGCCGGCGAGCCGTGCCCCGGGCTTCAGCCGGTGGAGGACGAGATTCGCGTCGGTCACCGTCGGCTCCCGTCCGCCCTGGCCATAGCAGGCGGGCCCGGGATCGGCCCCCGCGCTCCGCGGCCCCACCATCAGGATGTCTCCCGCGTCCATCCACGCGACGCTCCCGCCCCCCGCGCCGACCGCGTTGATCTCGGTCTGCGGGGTGCGGTTCGCGTACGGACCCACGAACTGTTCGTTGGTGAGGGGGACGACCAGGTCCTCGATGAGACAGACGTCGGTGCTCGTTCCGCCCATGTCGCAGGTGAGGAGGTTGGGAATGCCGAGCCGCCCGCCGAGGTCGGCCGTCGCCGCCACTCCCCCCGCCGGACCCGACAGCACGGTGGAGACCGGAAGCCGGCGGGCGCGGTCGGCGGTCGCGACCCCGCCGTTCGACGTCATGATGAACACCGGCCCCCGGTAGCCGCGCTCCGCGACCGCGGCCTGGAGCCGGGCGAGATAGCCGTCGATGAGGGGACCGATATACGCGTTGAGGGCGGTGGTGTTGAACCGCTCGTACTCCCGGAACTCCGGCAGCACCTCGCTCGAAGCGGTGACGAACCCCGCGCCCGACGCTTCCCCGTTGCACCCCTCGCGCGCGAGCGAGGCCACCGCCCGCTCATGGTCGGGGTTCGCGTAGCTGTGCAGGAAACACACCGCGACCGCCGCTCCGGCCGGCAGGCTCTCCACCGTGGCGCGCGCCTGGTCGAGGTCGAGGGGACGGAGGATCTCGCCGTCCCAGGACATCCGTTCGTCGATTTCCAGAGTGCGCCCGCGAGGCACGAGGGGCGGTGGCTTCCGGGCGGTGATGTCGTACAGGACGGTGCGATTCGTCCTTGCGATCTCGAGGACATCGCGAAACCCGGTCGTGGTGAGCATCCAGACTTCCGCCCCTCGCCCTTCCAGGACCGCGTTCGTCCCGATGGTGACGCCGTGGATGAAACGCCGCACATCGCCAAGATCGACGCCGAGGCGCTCGAGCACCTCGAGGACCGCGCCCGCGGGGTCCGCGGGCGTCGACGGGACCTTGGCGTAGCGAATCGAACCGGCGGTGTCGTCGAACACCGCCGCGTCGGTGAACGTCCCGCCCACGTCGACGCCGACGCGGTAGCTGGCTTGTGATATGTCCATGATCCTCCTGCCGATTACGGGCCGGCTCTCGTCCCGCCAATGCTCAGTTCACGGTTGCCGCCCCGGCCGGTGCTCGCGCCGCCGTTCGGGCCGGCGCATCCCCGGCGAGCCGCCGCCGGCCGGTCCGGCCGGAGGGACGGCGGTTGTACTGGAAGCGATGCCGCGCTATAACGAACCCACGGCCAGCGGTATCCGCGTGGCCGAAGGACCAATTTGACCGGAGAGCGAAGAAATGAACCGACCCATTCGTTCCGTACTCGCAGGCGCGGCTGCCGTAACGCTCAGTGTAGCCTCGATTCTGTCCGTCACCGGCGCGGCGCAGGCCTGGGAGCCGAAGAAGCCCATCGACTTCGTGATCATGGCCGGCAAGGGCGGCGGCGCCGACAAGATGGCCCGCCTGATGCAGACCATCGTCGAGAAGCACGACCTGTCGTCGAAGCCCCTCATCCCCCTCAACAAGCCGGGCGGCTCCGGGGCCGAGGCTCTCGTCCATCTCAAGGGGAAGACGGGTGACGACCACACCATCATGGTCACCCTGAACAGCTTCTACACCACCCCCCTTCGCCAGCCGGGGCTCGACGTCGACATCATGACCTTCACACCGGTCGCCCGCATGGCGGAGGACACGTTCCTCCTCTGGGTGCACGCCGACTCCGACATCAACACGGTGGACGAGTTCGTCGACGCAGCGATGGCCGCCGGCAACGACTGGATCATGGCCGGCACCGGCTCGGGGCAGGAGGACCAGCTCCTGACCACCTTCCTCAACTCCGCCTACGGCCTCGACATGAAGTACGTGCCGTTCAAGGGCGGCGGACGGGTGGCGAAGGAGCTCGCCGGCAAGAACGCGCACTCGACCGTGAACAACCCCTCCGAGCAGCTCGGCTTCTACGAGGCGGGGAAGACCCGGCCGCTTGCCGCGTTCACTCCGGAGCGCCTCGAGCTGTTCGGCGATGCTCCGACCTTCGTCGAGCTCGGGAAGGACGACCTCGTCTATTTCATGCAGCGCTCGGTGGTCGGGGCGCCCGGCATGAGCGCCGAAGCGGCCGCCTTCTACCAGGACCTCTTCGCGAAGGTGTTCGCGTCCGAGGAGTGGCAGACGTACCGGCACGACAAGAGCCTGTACGGCGACCTCATCTCCGGGGAAGAGCTGAAGGCCTACTGGATGCGCCAGCGGGCGATCCACGAGGCGATGCTGAAGGAGATCGGCGAGATCTAGCGCCGCCGCCTTCCTCAGCCCCAGCGACAAGGCATTGCACGAGGCCGGGGCGACTGCCCCGGCCTCGTGTTGCGTTGCCTTGATGCAAAAATCGAATCGCATCAATCGGATTTGACTCGTGCGCCAGGCGGAGCTGGTTCTCGCCGTGGTCATGGGGCTGCTGTCGGCCGGCCTCATGTGGAAGAGCGCCGAGCTGCCGATCGGCTGGATCCCGGACGAGGGGCCGGGCGGCGGGGCGTTCCCGTTCTGGCTTGCGGCGGGGATGCTGGTGTGCTGCGTCTGGATCCTCGTCCGATGGGTGCGACGGCCGACCGGACCGGCGGCCGACGACAGCCCCTATATCCCGCCGGAAGCGCGAACCCAGATCATCGTCGTCACCGCCGCGCTCGCGGCGATGATCGGGCTCGTTCACATCATCGGGGTGTACGGCTCCGTCCCGCTCTTTCTCATCTTCTACCTGCGCGGGCTGGGTCGCCATAGCTGGAGGCTGACCGGCTCCTTCGCGGTGGCGACCCCCATCGTGACGTTCTTCTTCTTCGAGTCAGCGCTCAAGATCACCCTTCCGAAGGGGTACACCGAGCCCCTGTTCTACCCGCTCTACGACTGGTTCCTGTGAGCGTCCGTCGCCGTGGGAGGACACCCTGCAGCCGCCGGCCGGGAGCGGATCTCCGGGCGATCCGCGCCGGGAGAGAAACGGCCCCGGATGACCCGATGCGTCTCCTCCGACCCCTCGTGAGCTCCCGCGCGAATCGCTGATGGAAATCCTCACCCACCTCCTCGAAGGATTCGGGATCGCGTTTCTGCCCCTCAACCTGGGGCTCGCGATTTTCGGATGTCTGCTCGGCCTCTTCATCGGAGCGATGCCCGGCCTCGGGTCGGTGAACGGGGTGGCGATCCTCCTTCCGCTCACCTTCCTCGTGCCGCCCACTTCCGCGGTGATCTTCCTTGGCGCGATCTACTACGGGGCGATGTACGGCGGGGCCATCAGCTCCATCATGCTCGGCATCCCGGGCGCATCGACGGCCGTCGCGACCACCTTCGACGGCCGACCGCTCGCCCGCAAGGGCATGGCCGACCGCGCCCTCGTCGCCGCGGCCACCGCCTCGTTCGTCGGCGGAACGATCTCGGTGGTGCTCTTCACCCTGTTCGCTCCTCCCCTCGCCGACATGGCGCTCGCATTCGGGGCACCCGAGGAGTTCGCCCTGATGCTCCTCGCGTTCGCGACCTTCATCGGGCTCGGAGGCGACGACATCCCGAAGACGATGTTCTCGATCTTCATCGGGCTCGTGCTGAGCGCGGTCGGGCTCGACATCATGAGCGGCCAGCCGCGGCTCATCTTCTTCGACATCCCGGGCTTCTTCCACGGGATCAACTTCCTGGTGCTCGCGATCGGGATCTACGGAATCGGCGAGATCCTGTGGACGATCGAAACGAGCCACAAGGGTGTCGAGGTTGCCCAGGCGCGACTCTCGGTCCAGCGTTTCGTGGATTCCCTCCGCAGCCTTGCCCGGACCGGGAAGACGATGGTGATGGGCTCGTTCCTCGGCTACTTCGTCGGCATCCTTCCCGCCGCGGGAGCGACCCCCGGCTCGCTCATGGCCTACGGGGTCGCGAAGTCGATCGCCAAGGACCCGGACTCGTTCGGCAAGGGCAACGTGGACGGGGTGGTCGCGCCGGAGTCCGCGAACAACGCGGCGAGCACGGGGTCGATGCTGCCGATGCTCACTCTCGGCATACCGGGGTCGCCGACCACCGCGATCCTGCTCGGGGGCATGGTGATCTGGGGTCTCGAGCCGGGGCCCATGCTCTTCATCGAGCACACCGACTTCGTGTGGGCGCTCATCGCGAGCCTCTACGCCGCGAACCTCTTCGCCCTCATCCTCAACCTCGCCTTCATCCCCGCGTTCATCGCGGTGCTGCGGCTCCCGTTCACCATCCTCGCCCCCATCATCTTCATCCTTTGCCTGGTCGGCGGATACGCGCCCACCCAGGACATGCACGACGTTTGGCTGATGTTCCTCTTCGGCGTCGTCGGATACCTGCTGCGCAAGCTCGACTACCCGATGGCCCCCGCGGTCCTCGCGATCGTGCTCGGGCCGCTCGCGGAGACCTCCATGCGCCAGTCGCTCCTCATCGGGCACGGGTCGCCGGCGATCTTCTTCGAACGGCCCATCTCGGGCAGCATCATGCTGATCGCGATTGCGCTGTTCGCGATTCCGGTCGTCCAGCTTATCCGCCGCAAGATGCGGCGCGCCGCCTCGTAAGGGGGAGGGTCCGTCCCGCTCAGGAACCGGAGTCGGGGTCTTGGGACCGACCGAGGGCGGCGAGCACCGTCCCCACGATGTGGCTCGACTTGAGGCCCGCCGCTTCGTACTGGAGGTCCGGCTTGTCGTGGTCGAGGAACCGGTCGGGAAGCACCATGGGACGGACCTTGAGCCCGCCGTCGTCGAGGATGCCGGCCGCGGCGAGGAAGTGGAGCACCTGCGCGCCGAACCCGCCGACCGCACCCTCCTCGATGGTGACGAGCAGCTCGTGCTCCCGCGCGAGGTCCCGCACGAGCGACTCGTCGAGAGGCTTCGCGAACCTCGCGTCGGCAACCGTCGCGGAGACCCCGCGCTCGGCGAGCTCCTCGGCCGCGGCGAGCGCCTCCTGCAAGCGGCCGCCGTAGGACAGGATGGCGGCCGTGGTCCCCTCGCGCAGGATGCGCCCTTTGCCGATCTCCAGGATCTCGCCCCGCTCCGGCAGGGTGACTCCGAATCCCGCCCCCCGCGGATAGCGGAACGCGCACGGCCGGTCGTCGATGGCGACGGCGGTCCGCACCATGTGGACCAGCTCGCTCTCGTCCGCCGCCGCCATCAGCACCATGCCGGGGAGGCAACCGAGATAGGCGATGTCGTACGCTCCGGCGTGGGTCTGCCCGTCCGCCCCGACGAGGCCCGCCCGGTCCATGGCGAACCGGACCGGCAGATCCTGGATCGCCACGTCGTGCACGATCTGGTCGTAGGCGCGCTGCAGGAACGTCGAGTAGATCGCGCAGAAGGGCTTCATTCCGTCCGCCGCGAGTCCGGCCGCGAAGGTCACCGCGTGCTGCTCGGCGAGCCCCACGTCGAACGCCCGCTCGGGGAAGACCCGCTCGAAGAGGTCGACCCCGGTCCCGGACGGCATCGCGGCGGTGATCGCGCAGATGCGGTCGTCGAGGCGCGCCTCCGTGATCAGGCTCTGGGCGAACACCTTGGTGAAGGAGGGGGCGTTGGAGCTGGACGCCTTCTGCGCCCCGGTGTCGACATCGAAGCTGGACACCCCATGGTACCGGTCCGAGGACTCCTCCGCCGGCGCGTAGCCCTTCCCTTTCTTGGTGCAGACGTGGACCAGGATGGGACCCGCCGCCGCATCGTCGCGCACGTTCCGGAGGATGGGCAGGAGATGGTCGAGGTTGTGGCCGTCGATGGGCCCCACGTAGTAGAAGCCCAGCTCCTCGAACAGGGTGCCGCCGGTCACCAGGCCGCGAGCGTACTTCTCGGCCCGCTTGACCCCATGCTCCACCACCCGCGGGAAGCGTTCCGCCGCGTGCCGCGCGATGTCGCGGATCGAGCGGTACCGCTTCGAGGAGATGAGCCGCGAGAGGTATCCGCTCATCGCCCCCACCGGCGGAGCGATCGACATCTCGTTGTCGTTGAGGACGACGATGAGCCGGGTGTCCATCGAGCCGGCGTTGTTCAGCCCCTCGTACGCCATGCCCCCGGTGAGCGCGCCGTCGCCGATGACCGCGACGACCCGGTTCCTCCGGCCCTGGAGATCGCGGGAAACGGCAAACCCGAGCGCGGAAGAGATCGAGGTCGAGGCGTGGGCGGCGCCGAAGGGGTCGTACTCGCTCTCGGACCGCTTGGTGAAGCCGGAGAGCCCGCCTCCCTGGCGGAGGGTGCGGATCCGCGAACGCCGGCCGGTCAGGATCTTGTGCGGATAGCACTGATGGCCGACATCCCAGATCAGGATGTCTTCGGGGGTATCGAACAGGTAGTGAAGGGCGACGGTGAGCTCGACCACTCCGATCCCGGCCCCGAGGTGGCCTCCGGTGTGGGAGACCGCGTCGATCGTCTCGGCGCGGAGCTCGTCGGCGAGCAGCTTCAGCTCCCGCACGGACCTCCCGCGCAGGTCGTGGGGCCACTCGATCAGGTCGAGATGCGGAGTTTCGATCGGCATGTCGTATCCCTCGTCAGCTCCGACGCGCGAGGACATACGCACCGAAGTCGCGCAGCAGCCCGGCGCCGTCGCCGAATCCGTCGAGCCGCGCAAGCGCCCGCTCGATGAGGGCTTCGGCCTCTGTCCGCGCCGCCTCCACTCCCAGGGCGGCGACGAAGGTCGCCTTGCCGGCGGCCGCATCCTTGCCGACCGTCTTTCCGAGCGCGGATTCGTCGCCCACCACGTCCAGCACGTCGTCGATGATCTGAAAGGCGAGCCCGACATCGTATCCGAACTCGCGCAGAGCCCGTCGAAATCCGGCGTCGCGGCGCGCGAGGATTGCGCCCGCCTCGCAGCCGAACGCGATGAGCGCCCCGGTCTTCATGCGCTCGAGGGTGACGATCAGATCGTGGTCCGCCCCGCCGTGCTCGGCCGCGAGATCGATCATCTGGCCGCCCACCATGCCCCCGCCCCCGGCCGCGGCCGCCATTGCCCGCACGAGCTCGCAACGAACCGACGGGTCCGGATGCACCCTGGGATCGGCGACGAGCTCGAAGGCGAGGGTCAACAGCGCATCGCCGGCGAGGATGGCCGTCGCCTCGTCGAACGCCACGTGGCAGGAGGGCTTTCCCCGGCGCAGATCGTCGTCGTCCATCGCCGGCAGGTCGTCGTGGATGAGCGAGTAGCCGTGAATCATCTCCAGGGCCGCGGCCACCAGCAATGCACCGCCGTCGGCGGCGCCGGCGAGCCGCGCCCCGGACCGGACCAGGAATGCCCGCAGCCGTTTCCCGCCTCCGAGAACGCTGTAGCGCATCGCCTCGTAGAGCCGCGACTCCGGCCCGTCCGGCCGGGGCAGCTCGGCGTCGAGGACCGTCTCGACCGCGGCCACCGTCTCGGACATCGCTTCGGCGAGTCCGGCCGCATCCGAATGCTCATCCACGTACGAAAGGCTCCATTCCGGCTGCTCCCGTGGCTTGCGGCGCCTCCCGCGCGGGGTACATGATTCGAGCGAACGGCTCAATGGCGATCCATCCGGCTCTTGCCCGCGAGGGCGCCGGGACGAGTGAACCACACCGGATTGGCCTCACTCAAGCCACGCTGGCCCCCTTTTTCGAGGCGACGCCCATGATCAAGACCGCGCTCCTGACTCTATCGACCATGCTACACCTGCTGCTCGCCGGCACCGCCGCCGCCCAGTCGATCGAGGCCGCCCGCGCCGCGCAGGACGAAGGCCGCTTCATCGAGGCGGCAAGGCTGGGGGAGGCGCTCGGAACCTCCGACGGATACGCGCTCGCCGCGGAGTCGCTCGCGATCCACGGCTACTACGTCGCCGGGGAACCCGAGAAGGAGGCCCTGTTCGAGCGTGCCATGGGGCTCGCGGAAGAGGCGATCCGGCTCGATCCGGCCAATCCCGAGGCCCATCTGCAATCGGCGCACGCCATGGGCCGGTACGCGCAGACCATCGGCGCGGTGAAGGCGCTCGCCCGGGGATACGCGGGGAAGGTGCGCAAGGCGATCGAGAACGCGCTCGACCGCGACCCCGAGATGGCCGGTGCTCATCTGAGCCTCGCGACGTGGCATGCCGAGACCATCAACGGCGCCGGGCTCGCGGCTCGCGTGGTCTTCGGCGCTTCCCGAAAACGTGCCCTCGTGCACTACGAGCGCGCTCTGGAGCTCGCGCCCGACGAGAAGTTCGCGTACCTCGAGTACGCGCTCGGGCTGCTGCTCCTGAAGAAGAAGAGGGACCGCGGAAAGGCAAAGGACTTGCTCGCGCGCGCGATCGAGACCCCGCCGAAGGACGCCTTCGATCGCCTTCTTCACGAGCAGGCGGTCGAGAAGCTGGCCGGCCTCGACGGAAAATAGGGTGGAGTCCACCCGCATCGGCCTCGACGGTCCCCGCACGCAGGGAGGATTGCTTCAGGGACGGGTTGCGCCGGGTTCCGGTGTCGAATTCGAGGGCACGCCCGTTCGGGTCTCGGAGGAGGGCTGGTTCCTCGTCGGGTTCGGCCGGGACGCGGCACCCGAGGCGGAGGTCGTGGTAACGGGCCCGGACGGCGGGCGCGAGCGCCTCGTCCTCGCCGTGGCGCCGCGCGAGTACCGGATAGAGCGCATCGACGGGTTGCCGGCCGCCAAGGTGGCGCCGCGCGACGATGAAGAGCTCGCCCGGATCGAGAGGGAGGCGGGGCGGATCGCGGAAGCCCGCACGCGCGACGACTCGAGGACCGATTTCCGGAGCGGCTTCCGGTGGCCGGTCACCGGCCGCATCAGCGGCGTCTACGGCTCGCAGCGGATCCTCAACGGCGAGCCGCGCCAGCCGCACTACGGCGTCGACATCGCGGCTCCCGCCGGGACCAAGGTGCGCGCTCCCGCGGACGGACTGGTCACCCTCGCCGAACCGGACCTGTTCCTCTCCGGCGGGACCCTCATCGTCGACCACGGCCACGGGCTGTCGTCCACGTTCCTGCACCTCTCGCGCATCCTCGCCAAACCGGGCGAACGAGTCCGGAAGGGTAGCGACATTGCGGAGGTCGGGGCGACCGGCCGCGCCACCGGACCGCACCTCGACTGGCGTGTCAACCTCCTCGAGCGGCGCCTCGACCCGGCCCTCCTCGTCGGCCCGATGCCGAACGAACCCGTCGACGCGCGCTCGGAACTTGCATAGCTTCGTGCACCAGCCGGATCTCCCGGGTCAATTGGCAATCTCGAATTCGCCTTCGGACCGAGACGAATCCGCATCAACCAGCGGCACTGAAGCCCAATCGCAGGCCGAGCGACCTCGCGAGGGCGCGGATGTCCGCGACCGGAAATCCACTTCGGGGCCAGAGCGTGCGCCGCGATAATCCTTGAAAATCCTCATTTCAATTGCCGATTTTCAAGGAAAATCCCCGCCAGAGGCACGACATGAAACCAGGATCCATATCCGGAGCCGCGTCCTCGGCTCCGTTACGCGAATGGATTGACGACTATCAGACCGCCAATGCGCTGACCGGCCTGAAGATCCTCCGTCAACAGCCGGTCACACCCGGCTTCGAGCGCCGCAGCCACAATGAGCGAATCGTAGAGGCTGAAGCCATGCGATCGAGCGATGGAAAGGGCCTCGACGTGGGTCGCGACATCGATGGAGCGAACGGGGTCGAGCGCGGCTCGCACATCCGCGACCGCGTCCGCGATGACTTCCCACTCGAAGCCGAACTTGCGGCGGAGGACGGCCGCAAACTCGTTCAGAACCTGCACGCTGATCACGCCGCCCGCGAGAATCGTCTGCCGCGCCACCTCGCTCTTGTCCTCCCCGCCCTGGGCGTAGATCAGAACGTTTGTGTCGAGAAACGCGGTCATCGGGCGTTGGCCTCCCCCCGGTCGAACCCATAACCTTCGGGTATGGACCAGGCGCGCGATCGCATCCGTTCGACTGCCCGCAACCGGCGCTCGTCTTTTGCGATGACGATGCGCTCCTTCGCCTCGGAGACGATCTCCAGCCTGTCACCCGGCTTGAGCCCGAGATCCTCGACCAGCGCTTTCGGCAGCCGGACAGCCAAGCTGTTGCCCCATTTGGAGACCCGCATCGCCTGCTCCAGGATATCTAGGAAATTATTGATATCATATGCGGCGCTCAAGCAGGATTCAAGGCGGAATCGGGCAGAATCGCGGTGACTGGAGACGCTGGGTGACTGATCACTACACGTACCGGATCACTTGGTCCCCCGAGGACGAGGAGCACTTGGGGTTGTGCGCCGAGTTCCCTTCCTTGAGCTGGCTTGCGCCAACTCCGGGCGAGGCCCTGTCGGGCATCCGGGAATTGGTAGGCGACGTGCTTGCGGACATGAAGGTCAGCGGAGAATCGCCACCCGAGCCCTTGGCCGACCGCACCTACAGCGGCCGATTCGTGGTGCGGGTGCCGCCCGAGATCCACCGTGACCTCGTGATCAAGGCGGCGGAAGAGGGGGTGAGCCTCAACCGGCTCGTGAGCGCCCGGCTCGCGGGATAGCCCGGGACCAGCGACGGAGACCATGACGGCCAGGAGTGCAAAGCTATCGGCGGCGGTGGAGACCTACCTCGCCGAGCTTGGCCGGTTGCGCGCGTCGGGCGGTGCGACCGGCGAGCGGTCAAGCTACGGTCCGCTCGCGAAGCTGCTCGATTCCGTGGGCGCGACCCTCAAGCCGAAGGTGTTCTGCGTGGTCGAGCTCGCCAACCAGGGTGCGGGGCATCCCGATTTCGGCCTCTACACGTCGAAGCAGGTGCAGAAGGGCCGGCCGCGCAAGGGACAGCTCCCGGAGCGGGGCGTGGTCGAGGTGAAGTCGGCGCGCGAGGACACCCGCGCAACCGGGGTGCGCGAGCAGGCGAGCCGCTACTGGGGACGCTATCGCCTGGTTCTGGTGACGAACCTGCGCGAGTTCGCGCTCGTCGGACCGGACGCGAGCGGCGGGGAAGCGACCCTCGAATCGTTCCGTCTGGCCGACAGCGGCGCGGAGTTTGCGCGCCGGCTCGAGAGACCGCGCGCCTTCGCCCGTGAGACCGGTGCCGGCCTCGCCGAGTATCTCTCACGCGCGCTGTCACATCGGGCCGCGCTCACCGAGCCGAAGGACCTTGCGTGGCTGCTCGCTTCCTACGCCCGCGACGGGCTCTCGCGGGTCGAGACGGCGGGCGACTCGCCAGCACTTGCGGCGGTGCGGTCGGCGCTCGAGGAAGCGCTCGGCGTTCGCTTCGAGGGCGAGAAGGGAGCGCGCTTCTTCCACTCGACCCTCGTGCAAACCCTCTTCTACGGCATCTTCTCCGCTTGGGTGCTTTGGGCGCGCCAATCGTCGGCACCCGCCAGCCGCTTCGACTGGCGAACCGCGGTATGGCATCTCCGCGCCCCGGTGCTGCGAGCCCTGTTCCAGCAGTTGTCCGACCCCGGCCGCCTGCAACCACTCGGCCTCGTCGAGGTGCTGGACTGGACGGCGGCCGCGCTCGACCGAGTGGACCGACCCGCCTTCTTCGCCCGCTTCAGCGAGGGCGAGGCGGTGCCCTACTTCTACGAGCCGTTCCTCGAAGCGTTCGACCCCGCGCTGCGCAAGCAACTGGGCGTCTGGTACACCCCGATCGAGGTGGTCCGCTACATGGTCACCCGCGTGGACAAGGCGCTGAAGGACGACCTCGGCATCCCGGACGGGCTCGCAGCGGAGAACGTGTACGTGCTCGATCCCTGCTGCGGCACCGGGGCCTATCTCGCCGAAGTGCTGCGCCGCATCGCCACGAACCTCGAAGGACGTGGCCTCGGCGCTCTGTCCGGCGCGAGAGTCAAGCAGGCAGCTACCAAACGGGTGTTCGGCTTCGAGATCATGCCCGCTCCATTTGTGGTCGCCCATCTGCAAGTCGGCCTGACCATGCAGGACCTCGACGCACCGCTGGCTGACGACGGAACGGAGGGGACCGGTGTCTTCCTCACCAACGCACTCACCGGCTGGGAACCGACAACCACCAAGCCACTCCCGTTTCCCGAGCTCGAGGAGGAACGCGATCGCGCGGAGCGGGTGAAGCAGGAGACACCGATCCTCGTGATCCTCGGCAACCCGCCCTACAACGGCTTCGCCGGGATGGCGGTGGACGAAGAACGAGAACTTTCGGAAGCGTACCGTACGACCAAGCGGGTACGCCGACCCGAGGGCCAGGGGCTGAACGATCTCTACGTCCGATTCTTCCGCATGGCGGAGCGGCGCATCGCGGAGAAGACCGGACGGGGCGTGGTCTGCTTCATTTCCAACTACTCCTGGCTCGACGGCCTGTCGTTTACCGGGATGCGAGAGCGATACCTCGACGCATTCGACGCGGTCCGCATCGACTGCCTGAACGGCGACAAGTACAAGACCGGCAAGGTGGCGCCGGACGGATCACCCGATCCGAGCATCTTCTCCACGGAAGGCGACCCAATCGGCATCCAGGTCGGCACCGCGATTGCCACCTTGGTGCGCAAAGCAGATCACGCGGCCGCCAGCGAAGTGGGCTTCCGCCATCTCTGGGGCCAGGCGAAACGCGAGGCACTGACCGAAACGGCAGAGGCGGAGCCGGGTTCGCTCTACAACGGTATCGACCCGCTCCTGCCGCTCGGCATGCCGTTCGTGCGAACCTCCGTAAGCGAGGACTGGTTCGACGTGCCGGCACTACCCGACCTGTTTCCCGTGTCGTTTCCGGGCGTCAAGACCAGCCGCGATGCGTTTCTGGTCGATACCGACCTAGATAGGCTCCGGGCGCGTGTCGCCGACTACTTCGACCGGGATGTAAGCCACGAGGAGATCGTGCGGCGTTATCCCGCGGCCATGAAATCCACGGCCCGGTTCGACGCCCGCTCGGTACGCGAGGCACTGCTGCAACGCGGCGGGCCGAACGAGACCGGGTTCGTCCATTTCGCCTACCGGCCATTCGACAACCGCTGGCTCTATTGGGAGGCGGAAACCAAGCTGCTCGACGAAAAACGCGCCGACTACAAGCCGCACGTGTTCGGGGGAAATCTGTGGCTATCCGCTGTTCCGCGTTTCAGGACCGACTCAACCGAGCCGCAAACTGCTGTTACGTCACACATGGCGTCCCTGCACTTGATCGAATGGGGTGCAAGTATGTTCCCCGTCTGGCTCCGTGACGGCGGTATCGGAGAAAACGACGAAATCGGCCGCCGTCCCAACCTCTCGGGTGCCGCCCAGCGCTATCTCGACCGCCTGGGCCTGAACGTGGAAGACCTGTTTCACCATGTCCTCGCCACTCTCCACGATCCCTCCTACCGCGAGGCCAACGCCGGGGCGCTCCGGATGGAGTGGCCCCGCATCCCCCTCCCCGGCTGGCCCAGCGGCGAGGACGGGGGCGCAGCCAAGGCGCTCGCAGTGTCAGCGGCGCGGGGGCGCGACCTCGCGGGCCTGCTCGACCCCGACAAGCCGGTGCCGGGCGTCACCGAAGCGCCCCTCCGCCCCGAGATTGCGGCCATCGCCGTACCCGCGACGACCGACGGACGCAACATGGCCGGCGACGATTTCGCGCT
This sequence comes from Gammaproteobacteria bacterium, assembly GCA_022822245.1. Next base: position 21,077 of record JAJECB010000077.1, on the reverse strand, counting down.
CACCGCGGGGTGGGGACACTACGGAACAGGCGAAGCCGTAATGCCGGGCCAAGGCCACGTCGTCGAGCGGGCCTGCTCCCCCGACGAGCGCGCCGCCTCGGGCGACACCCTGCCCACACTCGGCGAGACCACGTTCGACGTCCACCTGAACGCCCGCGCTTTCTGGCGCAACGTCCCCGCCACCGTCTGGACCTACAAGCTCGGCGGCTACCAGGTTCTCAAGAAATGGCTCTCCTACCGGGAGCGTCCGATCCTCGATCGCCCGCTCTCACCGGAGGAAATCCAGCACTTCACCGACACCGCCCGCCGCATCGCCGCCATCCTGGCCACCGTCTCACCCGCCCATCCCGCACCCGCCAAATCGTCCGCCGGATGACCCCCCCATGCAGCCCATGGCGTTCATCGAATCCTCCTTGCGGTACCGAATCGAAGACGCCCGCCGCGGGCGGGTTGCGCTCCCGTTACCATTTGCACGCCTGACGAACCGATGAAACCCGACCATGCGGAAACAACCGACTGACCCGATCATTGTCGAGCTCCGAGCCGTGCGTGACGCACACGCTGCACGGTTCAATTACGACGTCAAGGCGATCTTCAGGGACCTTCAAGCCCGGCAGAAGGCTTCCGGAAGAAAGTACGTAAGCTATCCCCCCAAGCGCCTTGCCTCCGAGTCAAGCAAAAACCAAATGTCCTGACCTCCTGCCAACGCCCTCAACATCATCGGCGGACGAGCGAAGAACCCTTCACTCAAGAGGCCGGACTCGGGCACCAACCCGCCCATCACGAGCCGCGCCACCGAGCGCCCGAGGCCCTCTCCTTGAGCTGGCACGACTTCGCTTACGGGTTGCCAATGTCCGATACATGAGAAACACTCGCGCAGGCGGAACGGGATTGGGGCGGCTCACCGCTCCGCCAAGGGGGACCGTCGTCATGACAGACTACGCAAGCCTGCACGAGCTGGCGATGAATGAGCTGAGAAAGAACCGCAATGCATTCAATGGGATGCGGCGCGAGCTTGAGCGTGAGCACTCTGGACGGATCGCATTGCTGCACGACGGCGAACTCGTTTCGATCTTCAATGATCGGGGGGATGCGTATGTCATCGGCTGCGAGCGCTTCGGCGAAGGTCACTTTTCGATCAAGAAGATCGGCACTTCGCCGGCCTCGTTTGGCGCCGCTGGCTCGTACACCGAATTCGTTCCGCTCGACGGGTGATTCAGCGTGCCTTCTCTTCGCGGACACATCGTCGATCGCCAAGCTCTCCTGACGGTTCGGGTATCCAAACCACCGTCGCAGTCCGGTCAAGAGGTCCGGAGCGAAGCATTTCGAGCATTGCTGGATACTGGGGCGACCATCACCGCAGTGTCCCAGAACGTCGTGGATACGCTCCACTTGACACCTGCTTGACACCTGCCGGCTGGCAGGCGGTTACCGGAGTGCATGGAACTTCCGACCTGCCCACCTACGCCATCAGCCTTGGAGTACCGATTACCGAGCGGGTCGCCAGTCGGGACGGGGAGTTCGACCACACCTTTTCGCGCGGCAGAGACTTGATGGAGGCCACGCTGATGACTTCTCAGCCGTCGACTTTTGACGTGCTGCTCGGCATGGACCTGCTTGAAGGTTTCCATCTGACCATCTACTCGGACCTGTTCATCCTCAGCAACTGATTTGGAAACCCGGTGCACCGCCCAGCGGAGCTTGCGGGTTCACGACAAAGCGACTTCTATGGAAGGTACGACCCCGTGGCGGCTACGGGGCGGGGAGGGCGAGGTTGACGGTGACGCTCTTCTTCTGGGTGAAGCTGTCGAGCATTCCCTCGAGGGAGAACTCGCGCCCGATCCCGCTCTGCTTGACCCCGCCGTAAGACTGGCCGAGCACCTGGCCCATCCCCTGGTTGACCTGCACCCAGCCCGCCTCGACCCGGTGGGCGGTGCGAAGCGCCTGCCCGATGTCGCGTGACCACACGAATGCGGCGAGCCCGTAGTGGCTGTCGTTGGCCATCCGGACCGCATCGTCGATGTCGTCCCAGCGGATGGCGACGAGCACCGGGCCGAAGATCTCCTCGCGGGCGAGGCGCCAGTCGTTCGAGGCGTCGGCGAAGATCGTGGGGCGGGCGAAGAACCCTTCGCTCAAGGGGCCGGACTCGGGCGGCCGCCCGCCCATCACGAGCCGCGCATCCGAGCGCCCGAGCCCCTCCTCGACGTAGCCGCACACCTTCCGGAACTGCTTCTCGTTGATGATGGCGCCCATGTCGGTGGACTCGTCGAGGGGGTCGCCGAGCTTCAAGCCCGAGGTGCGGTCGACGAGGTTCTCAAGGAACTCGTCGAAGATGCTCGCGTGCAGGAAGAGGCGGGAGCCCGCCGTACACGACTGGCTCTGCCGGGTGAATCGCATCGCGGCGACGATCCCGTCCACCGCCCAGTCCTCGTTCGCGTCCGGGAACACGATCGACGGGCTCTTGCCGCCGAGCTCGAGCGACACGGGAACGACACGCCGGGCGGCCTGCTCCATGATGAGCTTGCCCACCTCGGTGGAGCCGGTGAACGAGAGCTTGCGCACCCCGGGATGGGCGCTGAGCGCCGCCCCGCAGTCCTCGCCGTAGCCGGTGAGGACGTTGACCACCGCGGGGGGCAGATGCTCGTGGCAGATCCCGGCGAGCATGAGCACGCCGAGGGGTGCGTCCTCGGCCGCCTTCAGCACGATCGTGTTCCCGGTGCAGAGGGCGGGCGCGATCTTGAGCGCCGCGAGAAGCACCGGGGCGTTCCAGGGGATGATCGCCCCCACCACCCCGATGGGCTCCCGGCGGGTGTAGCTGAGGACCTGCTCGCCGAGCGGCAGGGTCTCGCCCTTGAGCTCGCTCGCGAGCCCGCCGAAGTAGCGGAAGATGTCGGCGGTGAGCGCCGCCTCGGGCCGCGCCTGGGTGCGGAGCGCGTTGCCCGTCTCGGTGGCGATGGTGCGAGCGAAGTCCTCGGTCTTGTCCTCGACCGCATCGGCGATCCGGAGGAGCATCCGCCCGCGCTCGCGCGGCGGCACTTCGCGCCAAGCTGCGAACGCGCCCGCCGCGGCCTTGACCGCCCGGTCGACGTCCTCCGCGCCGGCGCGCGGCACGTGGGCGAAGATGCCCCGGTTGGCGGGGTTCTGCACGGGGATCATCTCGCCCGAAGCGCTGTCGACGAAGTCTCCGTCGAGCAGCATCCGGGAAGCGGTGGCAACGGCGGTGTCCGGCATGGTCGCGATGTCCTGGCTCGTTCGGCGAAGGCGAGAGCGTGCATCGCCCCGCGCGCACGATCAACCCGCGTTCGGCTTCAAGCTCTCAAGGATGCCAATACGGGTACGGGCAGCAGTTGGCTTGCCGGGTTCGCTCGGGGTCGATAAAGTAGTCAGAATTCAGGTCAATCAGATCGGAGCCGAACGCCGTGTCACTGGATGACATTCTTGTCGCGATGTTCGTTTTCGCGATCGTTGCCGGTTTGGTAGTGGGCACAATCCGGGGAATCCGGAACGCATGGCGGCGCGCACGCGCCGACAGACAGGATTCCGAGTAACAACCCCTAGGGACGCCATCGGAGCGATCAGTGAAGACGCTGCCACTCTCGGAAGTGAAGACGAAGCTCAGCTCCCTCATCGACGAGGTCCGGGACCGGGACGAGGAGGTGACCATCACGAGGAACGGCCGGCCGGTCGCGGTTCTCGTCAGCGCCGACGAATTCGATAGCTGGAAGGAGACCATCTCGATCCGGGCGGACGCCACGTTCATGGAGGAAATCCGCCAGGGTCTGGTCGCGCTCAAGGAGGGAAACGCGAAGCTCTACACGTTGGAAGAGCTCTTCAATTAGAGGCCGCGACCATCTGGAAGCTGCGCGTTCCCGATCCACTCGTCGCGCTGGTGCGACGGCTGCACCCAGATCTCAAGCGTAAGGTGCGGGCATCGCTCGCCGCGATCTCCCGAGACCCTCATGCAGGCAAGCCGCTGCGGGAAGAGCTGGAGGGCCTGCGAAGCTTCCGGGTCGGCCGACTTCGCATCGTCTTCCGGATCGCCGCCGAGGCGAGGACGGTGGACATCGTCGCGATCGGACCCCGGACGAGCATCTACGAGGAGACGTACCGACTGGTCGGCCGCGATTCGCGAGAGTGAATTCGCCTCATCGACAACCGCATCACTGGCGTTGCCGGCCGCGAATGGAACACCCGGGCGGGGTGGCGGGCGGCGGGGCGGTTGGTCTACCCTGCCGCGCCTTCACCGAGGAGGACGAACATGCAGCTACTGCACACGATGCTCCGGGTCGGCGACCTGCAGCGCTCCATCGACTTCTACACGAAGACGATCGGCATGGACCTGCTTCGCACCACCGAGCGCCCCGAGCAGAAGTACACCCTCGCCTTCGTGGCGTTCAACGGCGGAAACCGGAACGGCGAGGCGGAGCTCGAGCTCACCTACAACCACGGCGTATCGGATTACGACCTCGGCACCGCGTACGGGCACATCGCGCTCGGCGTCGAGAACGTCGCCGAGACGTGCGACCGGATCCGCGCCGCGGGCGGCAACGTCACCCGCGAGCCCGGCCCTGTGAAGGGCGGGAACACCGTGATTGCCTTCGTCGAGGATCCGGACGGCTACAAGGTCGAGCTCATCGAGACCGCCTCGCGCGAGATCTGACGAGGCTCCGCCGCGGACCGACCTCGAATCCGGTTCGCTCCAGGGACGCTGGTTTCCTGCGCGGGCTTCCAGCCCGCGTGGACCTTGGCGCGCCTCCGGAGCACCGCGGGCTGGAAGCCCGCGCAGGGGCTCCGCCCCCGAACGGCCGGGACCGGCCCCGGCCTCGCTACACCCGCCAGGTGTGGCCGCTGCGAAGGAGCGCGTCGAGGTCGCCGGCCCCGCCCCTCTCCCGGCGGACCCGCTCTCGCTGGGCACCCACCGCGGCCACGTATTCGGGCGCGGGGTCGCAGTGGATCACCCCGGTCGCGACCGGGAAGTCGGGCGGCTCCATGGCGACGAGGAGCTGCGCGAGCACGCGGTTGGTCTCGTCGTGGATGCAGAGGTCCTCGTCGGTCACCCCGTCGCGGCCCGGCTCCACCACTTCGAGCCGAAGCGAGCGCGGATCGAGCTTCAGGCCCATCTCGCCGTTCCGGCCGAAGCGGAGCGGCTCGCCATGGCGCACCTCGATCTGCGCGACCGGCGCCCGGTCCCGCGCGGTGAACGCCGCGAACGCGCCGTCGTTGTAGACCGGGCAGTTCTGGAAGATCTCGATGAACGAGGCGCCCCGGTGCCCGTGAGCGCGGCGCACCACGTCGGCGAGCCGCGGCCGGACGGTGTCGATCCCCCGGCCGATGAAGCGCGCGCCGGCCCCGAGGGCGAACGAGAGCGGCGAGACGGGATGGTCCACCGAGCCCTCGGGGGTGGACGGGGTCCGGGTGCCTTCCCGCGAGGTCGGCGAGTACTGGCCCTTGGTGAGCCCGTACGCCTCGTTGTTGAACAGGAGCACCTTCACGTCGACGTTGCGCCGCAGGAGGTGCAGCAGGTGGTTGCCCCCGATGCTGAGCCCGTCCCCGTCCCCGGTCACGAGCCACACATCGAGCTCCGGGTTGGCGAGCTTCACCCCGGTCGCGAACGCCGGGGCGCGCCCGTGGATGGTGTGCATCCCGTAAGTGTCCATGTAGTACGGGAACCGGGCCGCGCACCCGATGCCGGAGATGAAGGCGATCCGCTCGCGCGGAACCCCGAGCTCCGGCATGAGCTGCTGGATGGTCTTGAGGATCGCGTAGTCCCCGCAGCCGGGACACCACCGGACCTCCTGGTCCGAGGCGAAGTCCTTCGCGGTGAGGGCCGGTTTCGACGCCGCTTCCGGAGCCGAGCCCACGTCCCGAGACCGGACCGGAGCGCTTACCGCCGCGTTCACGCCTTCGCCCCCAGGTGACCGCGGATCTCGGCCTCGAGCTCGTTCACCCGGAACGGCCGGCCGGCCACCTTCGAGACGCCAACCGCCTCGATCAGGTACTCCGAGCGCAGCAGCCGGAGGAACTGCCCCTTGTTCATCTCCGGAACGAGGACCGTGCCGAAGGAGCGGAGCAGGGCCCCGAGGTTCCGGGGCAGGGGCCACAGGTGCCGGACGTGCACGTGGGCGACGTCGAGACCCTCCGCCCGCACCCGCCGCACCGCCTGGTGGATCGCGCCCCAGGTCGAGCCCCATCCCACCACCGCGAGCCGGGCCCCCGCCTCGCCCGCGTCGAGCCCCTGCTCGGGGATGCTCGCCGCGATGCCGTCGATCTTCGCCGTCCGGACGTCCGTCATGCGCTGGTGGTTGTCCGGGTCGTAGGAGATGTTGCCGCTGTCGTGGCCCTTCTCGATCCCGCCCACCCGGTGCTCGAGCCCCGGCGTGCCCGGACGCACCCAAGGGCGGGCGAGGGTGTCGGGGTCGCGGAGGTAGGGATGGAAGCCCTCCGGATCGGTCCGGAATGCGGGCGCGAAGGGCTCGTAGCCGGAGACGTCGGGGATCCGCCACGGCTCGGAGGCGTTGGCGAGATAGGCGTCGCTCAGCACGATGACCGGCGTCAGGTAGCGGGTCGCGATGCGGGCCGCCTCCACCGCGATGTCGAAGCACTCCGCGGGGCTCGCCGCGGCGAGCACCGGAAGCGGCACGTCCGCCGCCCGGCCGAAGACCGCCTGGTAGAGGTCCGACTGCTCCGCCTTGGTCGGCATCCCGGTGGACGGCCCGGCGCGCTGGGTGTTGATGACGACGAGGGGCAGCTCCACCGTCGCCGCGTAGGTGATCGCCTCCGTCTTGAGGGCGATCCCGGGGCCGGAGCTCGAGGTCACTCCGAGCCCGCCCGCCCACGACGCGCCGATCGCGGCGCACACCGCCGCCATCTCGTCCTCCGCCTGGAACGTCGTCACCCCGAACTCCTTGCGCGCGGCGAGGGCGTGGAGCAGGTTCGAGGCGGGAGTGATCGGATAGGAGGCGAACGTCACCGGGAGCCCGGAGAGCTCGCTCGCCGCGAGCAGGCCGAAGGCCATCGCCTCGGTCCCGTTGATATTGCGGTAGAGGCCGGGCTCGGTGTCGCGCCGCGGGGGCACGTCGTAGGGCCCGGTCTCGCCGGGGAGCTCGGCCGTCTCCCCGAAGGCGTGCCCCGCGTTCAGGGCCGCGATGTTCGCGTCCCGGATGGCGGGAACGTGGGCGAACTTGGTCGCGAGCCCGTCCAGGGTCGGCTCGCGCTCCCGGCCGTAGAGCCACATCAGCAGGCCCAGCACCCACATGTTCTTGCAGCGCACCGCCTGCTTGTGGGTGAGGCCGAACTCGGTCACCGCCTCCTGCACGTGGCGGGTGATGTCGACCTCGATCCGGCGGTGCTCGGAGAGCTCCCCGTTCTCGAGCGGATTCCGGTCGTAGCCCGCCTTGCGCAGGTTCTTGGCTCCGAACGCGCCCGAATCGACGATGAGGAGCCCGCCCCGGTGGAGGTCCGCGAGGTTGGTGCGAAGGGCGGCCGGGTTCATCGCCACCAGCACGTCGAGGTCGTCGCCGGGAGTGGTGATCTCGCCGGTGCCGAAGTTGATCTGGAACGCGGAGACCCCGAACAGGGTGCCGGCGGGGGCGCGGATCTCGGCCGGGAAATCGGGGAACGTCGCGAGATCGTTGCCATGAACGGCAGTGGCGTCGGTGAACTGGAGGCCGGTAAGCTGCATCCCGTCGCCCGAGTCGCCCGCGAACCGGACGACGACGTCGGAGAGCACCTCGCGTTCGCCGGCCCGCTCGCCGGTCTTCACAAGCTCATGCGCTGCCGCCATCGTTCCCGCTCCGGAACCGCGCCGCGCACCGGGGCGCGGCCAAGCAGACCATTGTAGCGCTTGAAGGTCTCCCCCGGACAGGGCCTCTCGTCCAACGGTCTACCGGAGCACGCCCGAGTACGACTCCTGGATGTCGCCGCTCTCCCGGAAGTATGCCTTCGAAGCGTCGCGCACCGGCTGGAAGTCCCAGGGCGTGCGCGCCCCGGTGCGAAGGGCCTGGCTCACGAGGCGCCGCGCCGCCTGGCTCTCGCGCACCGCTCGGTCAAGGGCCGGGACATCCCAGGTCTCGGCCGCGACCGCCTCCAGCGCCGCCTGCACCCCGGACGCGGCGGGGGTCCCGGCGAGGTTCCGAAGCTCGTCCGGATCCGCGTCGAGGTCGAAGAGGAGCGGCGGCTCTTCGGGGTTCAGGATGAGCTTGTGGTGACCCCGGCGGACCATGAGGAGCGGCCCCGGCACCCCTTCCGCGGTGTATTCCGCGCACGCGAGGTCCGGCCAATCGGAAGCGTCGCCCACGGCCGCGAGCGGCGCGAGCGAGCGGCCGTCGATGGGGGACGCGAGCGCGGGCAAGGCGCCGTCTCCCGCCGCTTCGAGCAGGGTCGGGAAGAGGTCGAGGTGCGACACGTTCGCCCGCACCCGCCGCGGGCCGAACGCGAACGGGGCGTGCACGATGAGGGGCACCCGGGCCGCCCACTCGAAGAAGGACATCTTGAAGAAGAGGCCGCGCTCGCCGAGCGAGTCGCCGTGATCGGAGGTGAAGACGACGAGGGTGTCGTCCGCCGCCCCGACCTCGTCGAGGGCCGCGAGGAGCCTTCCGACCTTCGCGTCCACGTAGCTCGTCATCGCCCAGTAGGCGCGGCGCATGCGAAGGACGTCCGCCTCGCCGACCGCATCGAGGTGGCGGCCGGTCAGGAACCAGTGCCGCCGGCTGTGCGGGTCGCGCGCCTCGACAGGGATCTCGGGGACCCGCGGCGGGTCGACCTCGACGTCGCGGTAGAGGTCCCACCACCGGGGCGGGGCGAGGTAGGGGTCGTGGGGCGAGATGAACGAGACGGTGAGAGCGAACGGCCGGCCGTCCCCGCCGTCCGCGTGCTCGTGGAGCCAGCGCACCGCCTCGAATTCCACCTCGTCGTCGAAGGCGACGTTGACGCTTCGCCGGTGCACTCCGGCATCGAGCACCGCCCGCATGCTGTGGTACCACTCGAGCCAGCTCTCGCCGTCCTGCTCCCAGTCCGGCGTCCACAGGTAGTCGGCGGGATAGACGTCGGTGGTGATCCGCTCCTCGTAGCCGTGAAGCTGGTCGGGCCCGACGAAGTGCATCTTGCCCGCGAGGCAGGTGCGGTAGCCGGCGAGCCGAAGGTAGTGGTGGAAGGTCGGCACCGAGGCGGGAAACTCGGCCGCGTTGTCGTACGCGCCGATCCGCGAGGGGAGCCGCCCGCTCAGCATCGAGAACCGCGCGGGCGCGCAGAGCGGGAAGTTGCAGTACGCGTTCTCGAACACGACCCCTTGCGCGGCGAGGCGGTCGAGGTTCGGGGTCTTCACCCGCGGGTGACCGTAGGCCGGAAGCACCTGCGGCGCGAGCTGGTCGACCATGACGAGGAGGAGGTTCGGACGCTTCGCCATCGCGCTCGCTCCGGCGGCGAAAACCGTGCGCTATGTAGGCAGACCCGCCCGCGCGAATCAAGACCCGGAAGGAGAAATTTCCGGCTCTTTCGGCGTCCTGGGAGGGTATCAGTCGAGGACCCGTTCGAGGGCCGCGAAGAGGCGGTCGACGTCCTCGTCGGTGTTGTAGAGGTGCGGCGTCACCCGCATCGACGCCCCGCGCACGCTCACGTGGACCCGCTCCGCGGCGAGCGCGTCGAGAAGCCCCGCCGGGAGATCGCCGCCCGGGAAGCGGAGCCCGAGGAAGTGTCCGGCGCGAAGGGCGGCGGGCGCCGATCCGAGCCCGAGGCGGGCGGCGCGCGCGGCGATGTCGGCGTTGCGGGTGCCGAGGGTCGCCTCGATGGACTCGACGCCCCATTCCAGGAGCTGGTCGAGGGCGGCATTCAGCATCGGAACCAGGATGAAGTTCGACCGCTCCCCGACGTCGAACCGGCGCGCGCCCGGCTGGTACTCGTCGCGATAGTCGATGAGGCGCGCGAAATCTTCGGACCCCGCTCTCCCGATCCAGTTGAACTCGATGGGTCTCCCGTCGCGATGCTCCGGCGCCACCCAGAGGAAGCCGAGCGAATAGGGGCCGAGCAGCCACTTGTAGCCCGCGCAGATCACGTAGTCCGGCCGCACCGCGCCCGCATCGAAGCGGAGCGCCCCGGCCGACTGGGTGAGGTCCAGCACGAGGGCGGCGCCGACCTCGCGACAGCGGGCGCCGATCCGCACCAGGTCGAGCCGCCCGCCGTCCGTCCAGTGGCAGTGGGGAAGGGCGACGGCCGCGGTGCGCTCGTCGATCGCCTCGAGGGTCGCCCGCGACCAGTCGTCGTCCGCCGGCCGGGCGACGGTCACGAGCGTCGCGCCGCGCGTGTCCGCCACCTCCCGCCACGTGTACACGATCGACGGGAACTGCTCGGCAAGCACCACGAGCCGGTCGCCCGGGGCGACGTCGAGGTTCCGCGCAGCGCACGAGAGCCCGTAGCTCGCGGCCGGGACGAGCGCCACCCCTTCCGCGTCCGCGCCGATGATCCGGGCGAACCTTTCGCGCGCCCGTTCGCCGTCTTCGAAGAAATCGTCGGCGGTGATGCCCCACGGCCGGGCCTTCGCTCGTATGCCGCGCTCGCCCGCCTCGACCACCGAGTGCATGAGGGGCCCCATGTACCCGCAGTTGAGGTAGGCCACGTCGTCCGGGATGTCGAAGAGCCGGCGCTGGCTCGGGATATGGTGGACCGGGGTGCCGTTCGTCACGTTCCGTCTCCGGATGGTCTCGCCATCGTCAGGGAAATGGGGCCGGTGCGGGCTCGCCGTGCCGGCGTTCTCGGGGGTCGGCGCAAGGGGCGGGCGCGGGGAGCGGGGGCGGGAGGAAGCGCAGAAGGGGCCGCTGTCCTACCCCGCGGCCGCGGGAACGACTTCCTCGGCGATCCGCTCGATCACCTCGCCGATCTCGGCCGCGGTCGGATAGACGACGTCCCATACGATCTCCTCGACCCCGGCCTCGGCGTAGGCCGCGATGTCCTCGACGATCCGGCCCGTCTCGCCGGTCATCAGCCCGTCGCGCTTCCCACCCGGACGGATCGGGCAGCGGAATATGGTCGGGACGCCGGCCGGGTCCCGGCCCCGCTCCTCGCACATCCGGTCCAGCACGTCGCGCTTCGCCCGGAGCTCCGCCGGGTCGAGCCCGGCCGGGGCGCGGAGCCCGATCGGGTGCCACCCGTCCCCGAGCTCCGCCGTGCGCCGGAGCGCGCGCCCGGTGTGGCCGCCGACGATGAGCGGAATGCCGCCCGCCTGCGCCGGCTTGGGCGAGCAGTCGATGTCGGAGTACCGGTAGAACTCGCCGGCGAACTCGGGCCGCTCCTCGGTCCACAGGTTCCGGAAGATGCGCATGTACTCGTCGGTGCGGGGCCCCCGCTCCGCGAAGTGGCCGGGGATCCCGAGGGCCCGGTACTCGGCCTCCCACCAGCCGGTCCCCACCCCGAGGAAGGTCCGCCCCCCCGACATCGCGTCCGCGGTGGCGCAGAGCTTCGCGGTCACGATGGGGTTGCGGTAGCTCAGGATGAGCACGCTGGTCCCGATCCGGATCCGCTCCGTCGCGCCGGCAAGGAACGAGAGGGTCGCGAGCGGCTCGTAGTAGTCGTGGGCATCCGCCACCGGGAAGTGCCCCTGCGGGTGATAGGGGTAGTTGTGGGTCGTCTCCTGGGGCACGACGATGTGATCGGAGATGGTGACCGAGTGGAATCCGAGGCGCTCCGCCTGCCGGGTGAACCCGACGATGTTCTCGGGGGTCGCGAGCGATCCGCGGGTGATGAGGCTGATGCCGAATTTCATGAGGCTGGTGTCCCTTGACTGAGAGCCGGTCGTGCACCCCGCTCTGCGGCGAAGCGCGCGGGGGTGCCAATTTAATGCATCCGGAGCGGGCGGGCGGACTACACTCGCCCCTGGCCCGGAAATCTCACCAACTTTCGACGCCCTCGCGACGAAAGTTGGTGAGATTTCCGGGCTGGGCTCGCGCGTTCTCCCGAGGACAGCCGATTGAAGCGTTCGATTAAACTCGCCGGCGTCGTGATCCTGTTGCTGCTGGTGGCCGCCGGGGCGGCCCTGTACTACTCGCAATCTCGCGTCTCCTCGCTCGTCGAGGCCGCGCTCGGAATCGAGGCGGCCGCGGAAGAGCTCCTCACCCGGGCGGTGGGAACCGAGGTGACCATCGAGTCGATCGACGTCGCCCTCGCCGACGGTGAGCTGTCGATTCTGGGTCTCACGGTCGCGAATCCCGCGGGGTTCCACACTCCGCATGCTCTCGAGGCAGACCAGGTCCGGGTTGCGATTGAGCTCGCGAGCCTGCTCGAAGACACGGTCGTGGTCCGCGAGATCGCGGTCGAGAAACCGCTGTTCACCTACGAGGTCGGACCGGAGGGGAGCAACCTCCAGGCCCTCCAGCGCAACGCGGAGTCCTTCGCCGGGTCCGGCGAGGGGAGGGGGAGGTCCGGCGATACGCCCGCACGAAGAATCCTCATCGAGAACCTCCACGTTCGAGGCGGGAGGGTCGCGGCGAGCGCCGTCTTCCTCGAGGGCAAGTCGTGGAAGGTGCCGCTCCCCGACATCCATCTCCGGAACCTCTCGACCGGAGAGGGCGGAATCTCCGCCGCCGGCGTCGTCAGGGAGGTCACGGCCGAGATCGCGCGAAACGCGCGGCGCTCGGTCGCTCCGATCCGCGAGCTCGCCGGAGAGATCGAGGACCGAATCTCCGACAAGGCGTCGGAGGTCGTCGAGAAGCTCACGCGGAAGCTCGAGAAGGGGTCCGGGAACGCGCGGGAGACCCTGGAACAGGGTTCCGAGTCCGCCCGCGAGGCCTTGGAGAAGGGAACGGAAAAGGTCAAGAAGGGGCTGGAGAAGCTCCTCGGAAAGCGAACGGAGTAGGGTGGGAACCGGGGTCGGAGCAGGGTTTCGGAAACCCCACTCCGACCCCGTTTCCCGCTAGAAGCGGAACTCGGCGGGGCGGAACGCGTCGTAGGTCCGGCGCCGGTCCGCCGGATCGTCTGCGGGGCAGGCGATGATGTGGGTGGTGATGCCGCCCGCGGCGAGCTCCCGCACCCGCTCCCGGCACTCGTCGGCGGTCCCGAGGATCGCGATCTCGTCGACCAGCGTGTCGTCGAGGGCACCCGTGGTCCGCTCCCGGTCGCGCGCGGCCCAGCCCGCCTCGATGGTGGCCGCCGCCTCCTCGAACCCTGCCCAGGCGAGGAACCGGTTGTAGACGGGGGTCGCGTAGTAGGGGGCGAACCGCCGGCGGACGAGCTCGCGGGCAGCCGGCTTGTCGTCGGTCACGAAGACCTGGTGCCGGCAGACGACCTCGCGATCCGCGAGCGTCCGACCAACGCGCCGAGCGCCCCGCTCGATGTGCTCCATGATCTTCGGAAGCGCCCGGATCGGGAACAGGTTGACCACCGCGCCGTCCCCCACTGCGCCCGCGAGCTCCAGCATCCGGCCACGGAGCCCCGCGAGATGGATCGGCACCGCTCCCTCCGGCAGCGGCGGCTGCCGATAACCGTGGCTGCGGAGGGTCTCGCCGTCGAATCCGCTCCGCTCGCCCGCGAGGAGCGCGCGCACCAGGGTCGCCGTCTCGCGCACCCGGGTGAGCGGCTTCTCGAACTCCACCCCGTGCCACTGCTCCATCATGGTCTGGCTCGACGACCCGAGGCCGAGGATGAACCGCCCGCCGCAGGCGTGGTGAAGGGCGTAGGCCGACGCCGCGAACACGGCCGGGGTGCGCGTGTAGACGGGGATGACGGCGGTACCGACCCGCACCCGGCTGGTCATCGCCCCGATGGCGGCGGCGAGGGAGAGCGCGTCGATGCCGCCCGAATCGGAGAACCAGACGTCGTCGAAGCCTTCCTCTTCGGCCCAGCGAGCATGTTCGAGGGTAGCCTCGACCCCGGGCGCGATGGGAACGGTGACCGCGATGCGTTGGGGATGACTCAAATCGAAAGCACTCCGAAGGGTATCTCCATCTCCTCGGGCGTGAGGCCGCCGTGGTCGCCGGGGTGCCGGCTCTCGAACCGGCCCTCCTCGTACCACCAGACGGCGCGCCCGGGGTGGGGAAGGATAACCGCGTTGCCCACCCGATCGAGGAAGCGGCGCGAAGGCGGGGCATCGCCGAAGTAGCCGGCGGCGACGAGGTCGCGCACCGGACGGACCTCGGCCACGTCGGCGAGGGCGTCGCGGATTGCGCCGAGCGCCTTGGCGAAGGAGTCTTCGCGAAGGTGAAGGAAGAAGTCGCGGGGGGAACCGGCCGGGACCTTGGGTCGCCCGCCGGGGCCGCGTTCCATCCACCGCGCCACCTCGGGCAGCACCCGGTTCAGGTAGACGGCGCGCGCCGGATCGTGCCCCATCATCCCGTGGTCGGCAGTGAGGACGACGCAGGTCCGGCCGGCCGGCCTCCTTCCGAGCGGTGATCCCGGGCCCGTCGCTCCCGGCGCTGACCGGCCGCCCCCTGACTCTCCTCCCGTCTCCCCCACGAGCGCCCTGAAGAACCGCCGCTCGAGCTCGGCGAAGAATCGCCGGACGGTCTCCCGCAGCTCCGGCGAACCGGGCCCCGACCGGTGCGCGATCCGATCGACGCCACCGTAGTAGTAGTGAATCAACCGCGGTTCCGGGCCAGCGGGGGACGCGACGGCGCGGGCGAGCGCATTCAGCCCGCGGGCGAGACCCTTCCAGGGCACCTCGACGGTTCCCCGGGTGAACGCGTCGTTGAACGGCGAGGGCGTGAACTCGGCCGGGGTCACCGAGATCGACCGTACCCCCCGGGCGGCAAGGCGCTCGTGCAGGGTCTCTCCGTCGAACAGGGTGCCGGGCGGAAGCTCGAGCCCGTTCCGCCCCTTGTCCCCCGCCCGTGAGCTGAGGAGGGGCGCGATCATCTCCCCGACGGCGGGCTCGTACTGGTACCACTCGTAGATCCCGCTCTCCGCCGGGGTCAGGCCGGAGTGCAGGCACGCGACGTGCGCGGAGGTGGTGGACGGAAAGACGGAAGTGAGCTTGGAGACGGTGCCATCGCGAAGGAAGCGGGCGAGGGCGGGGGTGCTCTCCGCGAACTCCTCGAAGAAGCGCCAGCCGAAGGCGTCGACGAAGAGGAGGACGACGGTGGCCGGCCGGCCGGCGAGGGCGCCGAGCGTGTCGGGGGGGAGGGTGCGGGGGTTCGGCTCGCCGGTGAGCGCGGCCTCGATCGTCCACGGGATGCGCGAGAAGCAGTACGAACCGTAGAGTGGCCGGATCTCGTGCGGACCCGCCGCAGCGGCCAAGACCGCCTCGATCGAACGGCGATTCAACATGCGGCCCGGCTCCAGGAAGATTGTTGGCGACGCTCCATTGTGGTTGCATCTCAATTGAGATACAACTGCCCCCGCAGGAGGAGCGAATGATGGCAGCTCACACCTCGATGCTTCACGTCCGTGTGGACGACGGGCTCAAGTCCCAGGCGGCCGAGGCTCTCGCGGGCGTTGGCCTCACGATCTCGGATGCGGTGCGCATCCTGCTGACCCGCATCGCCGCCGAAGGCGGCTTGCCCGCGGGCCTGACCATGGACCCGGACGCCTACGACACCTGGTTCCGAGCCAAGGTCCGGGAAGCTCTGGACGATCCGCATCCCCCCGCACGCCACGATCGAGTGATGGATGAGGCCCAGGCGCTGATCGACGCGAAGCGCCGTGCCCGGCGCTGAGTGGAAGGCAGTGGCGGTCGCCGACCTCCTGGCAATCGTCGACTACATCTCGGACCACAATCCAGATGCCGCCCAAGCCCTGAAGGACGAAGTCGAGGCGAAAGTCTCGCGTCTTCCCGAACACCCGCAGCTCTATCGCGCAGGTCGGGTAGATGGCACGCGTGAAATGGTCGTGCGCCGGAGCTACATCGTGGTCTATGCGGAGGATGGAGGTACGGTCACGATTCTGCGGGTGCTTCACGCCGCCCGGCGATGGCCTCCGGCTGAGGCACCGGGTGCAACTTGACCCGAATGGCGTCGGACAGATACGCGTCGTGGTGCGTGGAGACGTCGGTCGCGTCATCCGGCGCCCGACAGGAACCGACAGCGGCGAGAAAACGGTCCCAGGCCGTTTCGCTCCGCTCGGCGGCGAGAAGACAATCCACCCCCTCGCAAACGAGTTGCGAGAGAGTTTTCGACCGACGCGCCGCGAGTGCCTCGAGACGCTCGCGCTGGTCGGGACGGAGCTGAATCCGGACGCGAATCATCACGGAACGTTAGCACGTACAGGCTTACATGGTGGTATCGATGGAACGCGGCGAGGGAATGACGCCACGGGGTGCGTCGTGGAGCGGGGCCGGGGCGGGAATGCCGCCGATGGATGCGGCGCGGCGCGTGCTTGGCACCGTGTTCGGGTTCGAAGCGTACCGGCCGGGCCAGGAGGCGGTGATCGAGGCGCTTCTCGCGGGCCGCAACGTGCTGGCGGTGATGCCGACGGGTTCGGGCAAGTCGCTGTGCTTCCAGGTGCCGGCCCTGGTGAGGGAGGGGCTCACGGTCGTCGTGTCGCCGCTCGTGGCGCTGATGCAGGACCAGGTGACGGAGCTCAAGCTCGCCGGGGTCGCGGCCGACAGCATCAACTCCGCAAGCGGACGGGCTAAGAACGTGGCCGCGTGGAGGCGGGCCGCATCGGGCGAGACCCGGCTCCTCTACATGGCGCCGGAGCGGCTGATGACCGAACGCATGCTCGCGGCGCTCGCCCGGTTGCCGGTCACTCTCTTCGCCATCGACGAAGCGCACTGCATCTCGCAATGGGGTCCATCGTTCCGGCCCGAGTACGCCGATCTCTGCCGGCTTCGCGAGCTCTTCCCGGCGGTTCCCATCGCCGCGCTGACCGCGACCGCCGACGAGGTGACGCGAGAGGACATCGCCGACAAGCTCTTCGCGGGCGCGGTCGAGCCGTTCGTGCTCGGCTTCGACCGTCCGAACATTGCGCTCGCGGTGGAGATGAAGCACGACTGGAAACGACAGTTGCTGAGCTTCGTCGCGCGCCACCCGGGCGAGAGCGGCATCGTCTACTGCCTTTCGCGGAAGAAGACCGAGGAGACCGCGGCGTTGCTCGCCGCCACCGGCGTGCATGCGCTTCCCTATCACGCCGGCATGGAAATGGAGACGCGCGACGAGCACCAGAACGTCTTCATGACCGAGCCGGGGGTCGTCATCGTCGCCACCATCGCCTTCGGCATGGGGATCGACAAGGCCGACGTGCGCTACGTGTTCCACACCGATCTGCCGGGCAGCGTCGAAGCGTACTACCAGGAGTTGGGCCGGGCCGGGCGGGACGGGGCGCGCGCCGAGGCGCACATGCTCTACGGGCTCGCGGACATCCGGATGCGACGCCAGTTCATCGAGAGCGAGGACGCGGGCGAGGACCGCAGGCGCCGCGAGCACCGCCGGCTCGACGCGCTGCTCGGCTACTGCGAGGCGTCGGCGTGCCGGCGGGTGACCCTGCTCGAGTACTTCGGGGAGCGGATCGAGCCGTGCGGCAACTGCGACGTCTGCGCGGACCCCTCCGGGCGGGTCGACGCGACGGAAGACGCGCTGAAGGTCCTCTCCGCGGCCGAGCGCTCGGGCGAGCGCTTCGGGGCGGCGCACCTCGTCGATATCCTGCGCGGGTCGGAGACCGAGAAGATCGCGCGCTTCGGCCATCGCCGGCTGCCGGCGTTCGGGGCCGGGGCGGATCGGGGCAGGAACGAGTGGCGCTCGATGATCCGCCAGATGGTGGCGACGGGGTTCCTGCGGCTCGACATCGCGGGCTACGGCGGGCTTGGGATTACCGACAAGGGCCGTGCCCTGCTTCGCGGCGAGGGCGGGTTCCTGTTTCGTGAGGACCGGGTCATCACGTCTTCGGCGGCGCGCGCGACCCGGGCGCGGCACGGCACGGCGGCGGAGCCGGAGCGGCCGCTCGACGGCGACGAGGAGGCGCTCCTGAACGTGCTGAAGGCACTGCGCCTCGAGCTCGCCCGGGAACGCGGCGTTCCCGCCTATGTCGTGTTCCCCGACCGGACCCTCGTCGACATGGCGCGGCGCCGGCCTCGCACCGAGGCGGAGTTCGCCGAGGTCCACGGGGTCGGCGCGGCGAAGCTCAAGCAGTTCGCGGAGCCGTTCCTCGCCGCCATCGCAACCGCGGTGGAGGACACGGCGTCGGGGCCGTAGCCAAGGGAGAGAATCGGACATCGTGGCAATGGCAAGCAGCTCCCGGCCACGCGGTCCCTGCGAAGCCGCTGGATGAGCGGGGCGATTACAATTCTTCGTTTCGTGCCCATCCGGGCCGGCAGGATTTCCGGCCCGGGCCACCCGGCCGCGAACCGGGGCGGCGCACCATTCCCGGAGGAACCGAATGACGCCCGAAACGACCAGCAATTCCGCCGTCGGCGGGAACCTCATCACGGGGCGGTCCGCCTTCCTGTCACTTCTCCGCGACGAGGGGGTCGACCGCCTGTTCGGCAACCCGGGCACCACCGAGCTTCCCATCATGCACGCCTTGAGCGGCGAGCCGGACATGGGCTACGTGCTCGGCCTCCAGGAGGGGATCGTGGTCGCGATGGCGGACGGTTACGCCCGGGCGAGCGGCCGGCTCGCGGCCTGCAACGTGCACGTCGCGCCCGGGCTCGGGAACGCGATGGGCTCGCTCTACAACGCGAAGTTCTGGGGCTCGCCGGTGCTGGTGACGGCGGGGCAGCAGGAGATCGGGCACGGCCTCACCGAGCCCCTCCTCTACGACCCCCTCGTCCCCATCGCGGAGCCCCTCGTCAAGTGGGCAGTCGAGGTGCACCGGATCGAGGACCTCCCGCGAATCGTCCGGCGGGCGGCCAAGGTCGCGCTCACCCCGCCGACGGGGCCGGTGTTCATCTCCCTCCCCGGCGACATCCTCAACCGGGCGGCGGCCCTCGACCTCGGCTCTCCGACCCGCGTGGACGCGGCCGGCCGCCCCGGCGACGAGGCCCTTGGCCGGCTCGCCGGCCGGCTGCTTCGGGCCGAACGCCCGGTCATCGTGAGCGGGCACGAGGTGGCGACGAGCGACGCCCTCGCCGAAGCGGCCCGCCTCGCCGAGGTGCTGGGCGCCCCCGTCTACCAGCAGACCGTTCCCTATGGCGCCCACTTCCCCTCCGAGCACCCCGCCTTCCTCGGCGCCCTGACCCGGGTGCAGAAGCAGGTGCGCGAGGCGCTCGCGCCCTACGACCTCGCCGTCTTCCTCGGCTCGGACGTCCTCCGGATGTCGGTGTGGAGCGATGTGGAGCCGCTTCCGGACGGGCTCCCGGTGGTGCAGATCGGGCTCCGCGACTGGGAGCTGGGCAAGAACTACCCGGCCGAGACCGCGGTTCGGGCGGACGTGAAGGAAACCCTGCGTGCCCTCCTCCCGCTTCTCGAGAGCGGTCGGGACGAGGCCGGACGGAGCGCGGCGGCGGCCCGGATCGCCGCGTTGGCGAACCGCAACTGGGCAGCGAAGCGCGCCCGCCTGCGCGCGGCGGCGGACGAGGCGGAGGCGAAGGATCCGATCGCCCCTGCGGCGGCGGTGCGCCATCTCGTCGACGCGCTTCCCCCGGATGCGGTGTTCGTGGACGAAGGGATCACGTCCTCGAACACGTTCCTCGGGCAGTACCCGTTCCGGGACCCGCAGAGCTACTTCGGGCTCGCGAGCGGCGGGATCGGGTTCGCGGTCGCGGGGGCCATCGGCATCCACATGGGGGTCCCCGACCGTCCCTGCGTCGCCCTCATCGGCGACGGCAGCGCGATGTACAACGTGCAGGCCCTCTGGACCGCCGCCCACCTCGACCTCCCGATCACCTACGTCATCGCGAACAACCGGAGCTACCGCATCCTCAAGGAGCGGCTCCTCGCCTTCCACGGCGACGACAACTTCATCGGGATGGACTTCCAGTCCCCGCGCATCGACTTCGTGGGGCTCGCGGAATCGATGGGCGTCTCCGCCCGACGGGTCGAGCGGGCAGCCGACCTCGGCGACGCGGTGCGCGAATCGATCGCAATCGGCAAGCCACGCCTCCTCGACGTCACCATCTCCAACGGCTACGACTCCTGACCTTGCCATTGATGCACCGGCACGGGCTCAAGACGCTTCTTGCCGCATACCGCACGCGATGGCCGGAAGAATCGGATACCGTCGCGCGCTTCGATGCGTTCATCGACGCACACTCCGACTGCTTCCACCGGTCCTGCCGAACGGGCCATATCACGGGGTCGGCGTGGATCGTGGATACGACCGGCGATCGGGTGCTCCTTGCGCACCATCGCAAGCTCGGGCTATGGCTGCAGCCCGGGGGTCACAGCGACGGCGACTCCGACACCCTTGCGGTAGCCCTGCGCGAGGCGCGCGAGGAATCCGGGCTCGGCGTGCGGGCCCTCGACGAGTCCATCTTCGACCTCGACGTGCACCCGATTCCGGCCCGTGGTCGCGAGCTTGCCCACCACCACTACGACGTTCGTTTCCTCGTCCGGGCCGAGGACGACCGGTTCCGGGTGAGCGCCGAGTCGAACGCGCTCACGTGGGTGTCGGCGGAGGGAGTGGCCGCGCTGACGAATCGCGAATCGTTGACGGTGCGCATCGACGAATCACCGAACTTTGTCAAAGACGCTTGTCCATTCGTCAAAGCACCGCAACCGGACACGGGAAGGCCACGGTTCCGGAGGGCGCTCGTGCTTCGGATCAGGGGTCGACGGGTTTCAGGAGGGGGACCTTGGCCTTGGCGTAGGTCTGCTTCTCGACGAGCCGGCCGTCCGTGAAGTGCAGGATGTCGAGGCCGCGCCACCCGCCCGGCCCCTTGCGGGTGGTCATCGTGCAGGTCCAGCTTATGAGGACCTTGCCCGCTTCGGCGTCCGCGAAGAGATCCTCCTGCTCGAACCGGACGGCTCCGTAGGCGCCCCGGAACTGGGGCTCGAAGGCGGCCCGGATCGCGTCCCGGCCCTCGTGGCGGGCGCCGTGGAACTCGTCGTAGACCGCGTCTTCGGCGAAGAAGCTCATCACGCCGTCGAGGTCGTCGCGGTTGAACGCGTCGGTGAACCGGATGGCGAGGTCTTCGAGGGATTGCTTGTCCATTGAGGGGTCTCTCCGATGCGCGGCGGTGGCTGGCGTTTGGGGGCGGGGGCGGGCGCGGGGTCGGGATCGTC
>JAJECB010000279.1 GCA_022822245.1 Gammaproteobacteria bacterium | reverse complement strand
CGCTCGCCGGCAGTCGGGTTCCCCCCCCGGCCTGCTCCCGCGGGTGGCGGAGCGCCGCTCTCGGACCACCGTCCGCCAGTCGATTATCTCTTCGGATCCCGATTACTTTACATAATATGTATTATGCGAAGTATCCGAACTCGCACCCGGGGACCCCACGAGCCCACCGGCGATCGCCGCAGCCCACGGCACTCACGAGTACACTCCTCGTCCCCGCTCGACCGGAACCGGAGCAGCGCCACGACGCGCACAATCGCACCATGACGACCGAGATCACCGACCCCCGCGTACTCGCCCTGGTTCGCCGGCTCGAGCAACGCTACGTCGACGCCGTCGATTCCCGTCGAATGGACGCATGGCTCGACTGCTTCACCGAGGACGGCTCGTACTACGTCCTCGGCGCGGACAACGAATCGGACGACCTGCCTCTTTGCCTGATGATGGACGACTGTCGGGAACGCCTCGAGGACCGCGCGACTTTTGTCGACGAGGTCTGGCCGGGCTCGTACGAGGACTACCAGACGCGGCACTTCGTCCAGCCGCTGCGGCTGGAGGCCGACGAGAGCGCCGAGGGGATGTTCCGCTCGCTCTCGAACTTCACGGTGTTCGCCACGGACGCGCGGGGCCGCACCAGTCTCTTCATCGCGGGACAGTACCGCGACCGCATCCGGGTGAACGGAGAACAATGCCGCTACGTCGAGCGGCGTGCGGTGATGGACACGTTCACGACCCCCGGCGTGATCGTGTATCCTCTTTAATTCGCTTTAAAACAGACAGATAAACGATATACTTCAACCCGCCACCGTCAGATCGCACGAACCCTCTACCGCTCGTATCCCATCGTTCGCCGATAGACCTCCCACCACACCGTGTTGGTGGTCTCGTCGTTCTGCGTGACCGCGTACGGGTCGTAGTCGGCATCGTCGCTCCACCCGCGGACGTAACGGGTGTTGTCGGGGCGCGAGTGGAGTCCGCGCTGAATGCGGGCGAACACCGCCCCATCCTCGAGGCTGATGAACCCGCTCGGCCCGATGAGATTCGAGGACTGCCGGAGCCGGTGACGGACCATGTCCGGGTCGTCGTCCGCGTGAGCGAAGTACGCGTAGTGGACTTCGGTGCGGGCGGGATCGACCGGGTTCGCGAGCCGCACGTTGATGACGTCGAGGTGGTTCATCACCGCCCCGAGCGGCCACGGGGTCACCAGCAGGGAGCCCGCCGCCTGGTCCGGGAACTTGTTGCGGGGGTCGTTCCCCCCGCGGTACGCGATGAGCTCCGGGTCGCGAAGGAGCCGCGTGTCGGGCCGCGCGCCGGACCGGGTCCGGGTGATGCGGTGCCCGTTCGGATCCCGGCGCTGGCTCCCTTCTCCTCCCCGCCACTGGAGGATCTGGAAGGCCCGGTGCAGCAGGGGCGCGTGGTAGCCCTCGTCGTCCATGTAGACCTTCCAGTTGGCCGCGAACTCCACCTTCTGGTAGCCGAGCAGGCGCAGGCGCCCGTCTCTGCCCATCGCGGCCCGCAGCGCGTCCCGGATGGAGCCGAGCCACTCCTCGAGCTCGGGCGGGCGTTCGTGAAGACTCACGAAGACGAGCCCCGCGAAGGTCGCCGCGTGCGCCTCCGCGAGCCCGTGCCGGCCCCGGTCGAAGGAGACCGGAAAGTCCTTCTCGCCGGGGCTTCGCTCGAGCCGTCCGTCGAGCCCGTAGAGCCATCGGTGGTAGGGACACTCGAACCCGTCCGCCTGCCCTCGGAAGCGGGTCTCGACCATGGTCCCCCGATGCGCGCACGAGTTGTGGAAGGCCCGGACCTCGCCGTCCGCGCCGTGGACGAGGATGAGGGGGGTGCGGCCGAGGGTGGTCGTCTTGAACCGGCCGGGAGAGTCGAGCTCCGCGAGGTGGCCGACGACGTGCCACAGCGGACCCTCGAAGATGCGTTCGATCTCGCGCTCGAAGACGGAGGCGTCCTCGACCGCCCACTTGGGGGCTTCGTTGAAGCTCGCCGGCCACCTTCTCGCCGGTGCCGGCACCGCTGCCGGCGCCGCTACGGCCTCGGCGGCCCTCGGGCCGGGCGTGGTCCATTCGCTCATGCGGACAAGCCTCCGAAGGGCTCTCGCTCCTCGCGCCATAGTCCGAGGGCCTCCTGCACGACACGGTCGGAGAAGCTGAACAGGACCGCCTCCTCCTCGACTTCATGACGCCGCGGACACCAGCTCGGAATGACGAAGACGTCGCGCGGCCCCCAGGTGAACGTCTCTTCGCCGGCTTCCGTCCGCCCCTCCCCTTCCGCCACGCAGAACACCGTGGCGTCGGTCGAACGATGGGCGGCACCCCGGAAGCCCCGGGGGAGAAGCTGGATGAACGTCGCGATGGTGGGAAGCGCGTATCCGCCGTCGAGGGGATTGGCGTACTTCATCCGGATCCCGTGGCAGGCGTCGACCGCCACGCTCGCCCGGAGGCGGTCGAGGGCCTCGCGGGTCCGGGCGTAGGGGAAGCTGAACACCGGCGAAGCCGGGCCGCCGGAGGAAGCCTCGACCGGCAGCAGGCCGCACCCGTAGCGGGCGGCGGCGGCGCCGAGGGGACGGGTCGCCGCTTGCGCCTCCTCCGGATAGCGCTCCGCGAACGATGCGTCGAGCAGGGTCACGATGGGAATGTCCAGCCCGTCGAGCCACACGACGGGTCCATCGGATTCGTTGCCGTGGTCGTGCCAGGTGCCCGAGGGGGTGATGATGAAGTCTCCCTCGTGCATCACCGCCTTCTCGCCGTCCACCGCGGTGTAGGCGCCCTCCCCTTCGACCACGAAGCGAAGGGCGGTCTGGGTATGGCGGTGGGCCGGCGCCACCTCCCCCGGCAGGATGAGCTGAAGGCCCGCGTAGAGCGACGTGGTCACCCGGGACTCGCCGCGCAGGCCCGGGTTCTCGAGGACCAGCACCCGACGCTCCGCCTCCCGCGCGGAGATGAGGTCTCCCGACTCGAGGAGCAGGGATCGGACGTCCTCGTAGCGCCAGCAGGCGGGCCGGCAGCAGCTTGTGGGGGACGGGGTGACGAGGTCGCCCAGCACCTCCCACAGGGGCGCCATCGAGAGCGGGTCGAGCCGCCGGTAGTAGTCGTTGCGCCGCGCCGCCGTGGCACCGGTCATCGAGTCACCTCCGTTCGGGGCCTCGTCAGCCGAGGAGGCCGCGGAAGGCATCCGGGATCGGTTCGGCCCGGAGCCGGCCGTCGGCGCCCCGCTTCGCCCAGATGCGGACCTCGCGCCCTTCCACGGCCATGACGTCCGCCTCGCCGTCGAAGCGATGGTACACGGTGAAGCTGCTGGTGCCCCATCGTTCGACGAAGCTGGTCGTCCGCAGCAGGTCCCCGTAGGTCACCGGGGCGGTGAAACGGGCGCTCGCGTCCACCGCGGCGGTGCCGACGATGCCGAACTCGTCGCGAAGCGATCGCTGGTCGAGCCCGACACTCCGCAGGAGCGCCTGGGTGCACTCGTCGAACCATCGGAAGTAGACGGGGTAGAAGATGATTCCGGCCGCGTCGCAGTCCCCCCAGTTGGCCCGTATCTCGGTTCGGTTTCGGTGTGCCATGCGTGTCCGCGGCGATCGGATCAGGCCGCCGTTCCTGCGCAGCGAAGGGCAAGCCCTTCGTAGAGAAGCTGCTCGTTGAGCCCCGGGACCTCCAGCCACTGGCGTCGGGTGTCCACCACGTCGTCGACGGCGGCGTAGAGCCGATCGGGCTCGGCGACACCCCGCCGAGCCAGGTCCCGAAAGGCCGCGAACAGCGCCGACAGCACGAGGCCCCCGTCTCCCAGCTTCCGCCAGCCGCCCGCCACCTCGATCGGATCGGCCGCGCCGCCGAGGAGCGCGGCCGTCTCCGCGTGCAGGGCGGCGAGCGACTCCTCGCCGTGGCGCTCCCCGAGCTCCAGGGCGGCGAGGGGCGCCCCGCCCGAGAGATCGAGGAGGTGTCGGGCGAGGGCCGGATTCGCCTTCGTCTCGAGCCACGCGATCGCCTCGCCGCGCTCCGGCGCGGGCACCGCCATCTTGCGGCAGCGGCTCCGCACGGTCGCCGGCAACCGGCCCGGCGCATCGCTCGCGAGAATGAACGTCGCGTTCCCGGCCGGCTCCTCCAGCGTCTTGAGGAACGCGTTCGCGGCCGCCTGGTTCATCGCTTCCGCCGGCGCAATGACCGCGACCCGGGCCCGTTCGGCGGTGAGGGTGAACCGGTCGATGAGGTCGCGCACCGAGCCGATTGGAATGACGGCCTCTCCTTCCCCGGGCTCGACGCGAAGGAAGTCGGGGTGGCTTCCCACGCCGAGGAGATGGCAGGAGCGGCACGCGCCGCACGGGGCGGGCCCCGGGCCGCTGCACAGGATCGCTCCGGCGACGCGGGCCCCGAGCCGCCGCTTGCCGATCCCGCGCGGCCCGTGCAGCAGCAGGCCATGGGGCGGCCGCCCGGCCTCGAGCATCGCCTCGATCCGCGACCACGATCCTTCCTGCCAGGGCAGGAGCCCGGTCCCGGCGACGACCGCGTTCATGCGCGGCCGCGCCCCTGCCGGCCTGGCGCCGCCTTGCGTACAGGTCCCGGCCCGCTCTCCGCGTGCAGCGCCTTCAGGATCGCGCGGGTGACGTCGGGGATGTCGAGCGCGCCGTCGATCCGCCGGTAGCGGTCCGGGCGCCGCCCGCAGCGCACGAGATAGGCTTCACGCACCCGCTCGAAGAACTCGAGGTGCTCGCGCTCGAACCGGTCCCTCGTCTCCTGGAAGAGCCCGCCCGAGATGCGAGCAAGGCTCACCTCCACCGGCAGATCCAGGAAGATCGTGAGGTCCGGCCGCAACTCGCCCTGCACCCACGACTCCAGCACCGAGATTCTCTCGGCAGGAATGCCCCGCCCGCCCCCCTGGTAGGCGTAGCTCGCGTCGGTGAACCGGTCGCACAGGACCCAGGCCCCGCGCTCGAGGGCGGGCCGGATCCGGGTCTCGATGTGATCGGCCCGCGCCGCGAAGAGCAGGAGCAGCTCCACATCCGGGACGAGCGGCTCGTCTCCGAGCAGGAGCCCGCGGAGCCGCTCCCCGAGGCGGGTGCCGCCCGGCTCGCGGGTCATCTCGACATCGATGCCGAGGTCGTCCAGGGCGTCCGCCACCGCCCGCACCTGCGTCGTCTTGCCGGCGCCGTCCAGCCCCTCGAAGGTGACGAAGCGCCCGCTCATCGCTTCTCCTTCGTCCGGCGGCGGCGCTGCCACGCGTCCACCGCCTTGCGGTGCTCGGCGAAGGTCGCCGAGAACACGTGCCCCCCCTCCCCCGTCGCCACGAAGAAGAGCTCGGCGCCGTCCGCCGGGTGGAGCGCGGCGTCGAGCGC
>JAJECB010000255.1 GCA_022822245.1 Gammaproteobacteria bacterium | reverse complement strand
CCGCTCGCCGGGACGTAGCGCCACCGGCGCTTCGTCTGCATCCGGCTCGCCCTTCGGCGTCTCTCGGTCCGTTCGGCCCGCCACCACGGCATCTTGGCGCCCTCGCGACGAAAATCGGCGATTTTTCCGGGCTCGCGCCGAAGGGCTCGGCCGCTCCCGACCGCTTCGCACGGGCCGGCGGAAGCCGCGCCGGTCCCGGCCGGGCGTTCCGCTCCGGGGTTCGGCCCGCGGGCCGGGGGGTGCGCCGTGCGCCCCCCGACCCGGAGCCGCTCATGCCGTCAGGCGTTCAGGAACTCCGTCCAGCGCTCGACGAGGTAGTCGTTCTCGTCCATGAGCGAGTTCCACACCGCGATGTTGCGGAACCGGTCCCAGTACGAGCCGCCGTCGCGGATCTCGCCCTCCGGGACGATGATGGTGCCGAAGGGATCGGGCAGCTCCTTGGCGGCCGCCTTGCCCTCGTACCAGTAGTCCCACTCCTCGGGCTCGAGGTAGTTCCTGACGTTCTCGGGCACCGACATGTAGTAGCCCTGCCGGGCGACGAACGCTCCGCCCCAGCCTTCGAGCCACCAGTTGAGGTACTCGTAGCACTGGTCGAGGACCGCGCCGCTCGCCTTGGCCGAGATCGCGCATCCGCCGTGCCAGCCCCGCATCCCCTCCTTCGGGAAGGCGTAGACGCAGGGGATCCCTTCGGCCTTGATCGCGGTAACCGCCGGCGACCACATGCTTTCCAGGACCACCTCCCCGCTCACCATGAGGTTGACGGACTGGCCGAAGGTCTCCCAGAAGGCGCGGAAGTGCCCCGCCTGCTTCTTCTCGATGAGGAAGTCGATGAGGAAGTCGATCTCCTCGCGGGTCATGTTGCCCTTGTCCTTGAACGTGTAGATCCCGAGCCCTTCCACCCCGAGGGCGGCGTCCATGACCCCGATCTGGGGGGCGTTGAGGAGGGCGACCGCTCCCGCGAAGTCCTCGCTGAAGAGCTCCGCCCAGCTCTCGATGGGCCGGCCGGTGTCCTCGGGGTTGTAGCCGAGGGAATCGGCGTTGTGCCAGCCGGGGAGCATGCTGATGTAGCGCGACGGGCCCTCGACCCGGTTCCCGTCGGCGTCCAGCCAGAGGTGCCGGAACGGGGCGTCGCCCTGCCCGGGGTTGGACTCCGGGGTGAGGCGCCCGGTCTTGGTGAGGTCGGTGACCTTGTCCCAGTCCTTGATGCGCTGGGTGTCGATGGGCTGCCACACCTTGGCCGGAATCATCAGGTCCATGTCGTTGAAGTAGCCTTCCGCGACGTCGTACTGGTCGTTCTGGTTCAGCATCTTGCCGACCATCGCGCCGTAGCCCATGGCCTGGCCGCGGATCGCGAACCCGAGGTCCTCCGACGCCTTGCTCTGGATCTCGTTGATGATGCTGACCGCGAGGCCGATGGTGCGGATCCCTTCGTCGCCTCGGGCAATGTGGGGGAATCCCCCCGCGAGGGCGCCTGCCGCGGTCACCTTGGCGGTGTCGCCGAGGAACTGGCGACGTGTGCGGCCGCGCCGATGCATGTTCTTGTCGCTCATGTTGTTGCCTCCCTTGGGCTGTCGTGCGGAAGAATCCGTACGGCGAAAATACCGTAAACTCGCGCCGGTTGGAAATCGTCGGTGCGGGGACCGGCGCGGGCGCGGGCGCGGGAACGGCCAACCACCGATGAGGCGCCGGGCAAAGGGCAAGGCACGCTGCGACCAGGAGAGGCTGGATGAGCGTACTCATCAGGAACGGCCGCATCGTGACCGCGGCCGACGACTACGAGGCCGACGTCTTCATCCAGGGGGAGACCGTCGCCCTCATCGGCCGGGACCTCGTCGTGCCCGCCGACCGGGTCATCGACGCGGCGGGCCGGCTCGTCATTCCGGGCGGGGTGGACCCCCACACCCACCACCAGATGCCCTTCGGGGGCACCGAGACCTCCGACACCTTCGAGACCGGCACCCGCGCCGCCGCGCACGGCGGAACCACGTGCATCGTCGACTTCGCGATCCAGACCCGGGGCACCTCCACCATCGAGTGCCTGGACGCGTGGCACGCGAAGGCGGCCGGGAAGACCGCCATCGACTACGCCTTCCACATGATCATCACCGACATGCCGGACCACCGGGTGCCGGAGATGCGCCGCCTCGCGGACGAAGGGGTGACGAGCTACAAGCTCTTCATGGCCTATCCGGGGGTCATGCTCTCCGACGACGGGACCATCTTCCGGGCCATGCGCAAGGCGGGGGAAGACGGGACCCTCGTCTGCATGCACGCGGAGAACGGCATCGTCATCGACGAGCTCATCAAGATCGCGCTCGCCGAAGGGCACATCGAGCCCAGGTACCACGCCCTCACCCGGCCGACCCGGCTCGAGGCGGAGGGCGCGCACCGGGCGCTTGCCATCGCCGAGGTGGCCCGCTCGCCGGTCTACATCGTGCACCTCAGTTGCCACGACGCCCTCGTCGAGCTCCGCCGCGCCCAGGAGCGCGGGGTGATGGCCCACGCCGAGACCTGCCCGCAGTACCTCCTCCTCGACGTCAGCGCCTACGACGAGCCGGGCTTCGACGGGGCGAAGTACGTGCTCACCCCGCCGCTTCGCGAGAAGTGGAACCAGGAGGAGCTGTGGCGCGGGCTTCGCGCCCGCGACCTCGACGTCATCTCCACCGACCACTGCCCGTTCTGCATGCGCGAGCAGAAGGAGCTCGGCCGCGACGACTTCAGCAAGATCCCGAACGGCGGCCCGGGCGTCGAGAACCGGATGAGCCTCATCTTCCACCACGGGGTCAACGCCGGCCGGTTCGACGTCAACCGCTTCGTGGAGGTCACCTCGACCGGCCCCGCCCGGATCTTCGGGATGTTCCCGCGAAAGGGCACGATCGCGGTCGGCTCGGACGCGGACATCGTCATCTTCGACCCCGAGCGCGAGGTCACCATCAGCCGCCACGACCCGCACACCCACCACATGAACATCGACTACAGCGCCTACGAGGGGTTCCAGGTGCGGGGGTACACCGAGACGGTGCTCTCGCGCGGAAAGGTGGTGGTCGACCAGGGCGAGTACGTGGGGCGCCCGGGAGATGGGCGGTTCGTCAAGCGCGGCCCCTACGGCGGGGCCTACGCACCGCTCGCCGCCTCGCTTCGGACCTCCACCTACTTCTGAGGCGCCCGCGGTCGCGCGGCCGGCGCCGGGCCGTGTGGTAGCCTTCCGCGCCTTGCAAGCGGGGGGCGCAGCCGGTGAGCGAAACCGAGACCTACTACACCGTCAAATGGCCGCGGGCGCCGGAGCACCGGCTGAGGAGTCGTTCCGGCGTCCTCGTCGAGACCAACGTGCAGGGTCAGGTGGCGTTCCACTTCTTCGACGAGACCCGCGAGCTCGACCCCGAGGTCCGTTTCGACGAGACGGGGGAGCGGATCTCGGAGCCGCGCGGCATCGTCTACGTGCGCGAGGTCGCGGACACCGTCCTCGTCAGCGAATCGAGCGCGCGTCAGCTCCGCGACGTCCTCAATCGTCTGTTCGAGGACCCCGCCCCGCAGCGGATGAACTGACCCCAGGCGAGTGCGGCCGGCCAGCCCCGGCCGACGGTCAGAGCAGCTTCACGAGGGCAGCGACCACCCCTACGGCGATCACCATCATCGAGCCGAGGCGAACGGTGAGAGCGTGCTTCAGCCGCAACTCGAGTTCCTTCAAGTCCCGCTTCGTGGCCAGCTCTTCGTTGATCAGCCTCGCTTGCGAGCGCGCCAGTACCTCGGCCTGCGCTTCCGGCATGCCGGCCGCCGTCAGCTCCTTGACGAAGGCGTGGGTGTCGAACGCGATGGAGGAGCCATGGCGACCGGAATACCAACCCCGTTTGCTACTGCGCGGCGGTGCTGCCCGCCTGGCGCACGACCTTCAGCAGCCAGAACAGCACGCAGAAGACGGCGGTCATGATCGCGAGGGCGACGACCGCCCCGAGCCGCCGCCCGAACTCGCTGTCGAGCGCGCCCACGTCGAGGAGGTAGGCGCAGAGGATCTGGACTGCCTGCAGGGTCGCGCCGCCGCTCAGCAGGATGGCGGTGAAGGTCGAGCCGCGGAGCGAGCTCAGGACCATCGATTCCACCTGCCGCTGCCGGGCGACGTGCACCCGGTACGCGCGCCAGTGATAGCCGCAGAACCCCACGATGCCCACCACGACGGCGGCCCAGAAGATGACGTTGGCGTAGCTCAGCCCGTTGACGACGATGTTGAACAGCGCCTCGAAGGGAGCGGAGAAATAGAGGAGGATCAGCACGATCAGGTAGATGACGAGCCCCACGAGGGCCCAGAACCACTGCCAGCCGGTCATTGCGTCACTCGCTGGTTTCGCTTGGGTTGCGGCATCGCCGCCCTCACCGCGCGGCCGCGATCAGGAGCCCGCCGTAGACGACGAAGAATAGCGCATCCTTCACGATGTGGCCGGCCGTGCCGTCGTCGAGGTCGTCTTCGCCCCGGCCGGTGGCCGCGAGCACGATGATCTCCACCGCGCAGGCGACGAGCCCGAGCGCGATGAAGGGCCACGGGGTCGACCACCAGGAGAGGTCCTCCGGCGCCGCCACCCCCTCGGAGAGCCGCCAGATCCCGAGGAGCACCGGGAGGAGCGTCAGGTACGCGAGGCCGACGAGCCACCTCAAGCGCGTGAACTTGCGGTCCACCAGCCAGAACGCGAAGACGAAGAGCCCGACGTGCAGGGCGTCCCAGAACAGGGACGAGTACGCCGTGGGGTCCGCGTTCGAGACGAGGTTGAGGTAGCCGAGCACGAGCAGGATCGTGAACGCGTCGCAGTGCAGCCACTCCCGGAACGAGACCCCGCCCCCCTTGACCGCCCAGGCGCGCGACGCCTTGTCGAAGAGGAGCACGAGAGCGAGGGCGAAGGCGGCGGGGTAGAGCAGGCTCGCGACGAGGGCGTGGGCGAGCGGGGGAGGGGCGTGGACCCACGCGAGGACGAGAAAGAGGACCGCGAGAAGGACGAGGCCGAGGAGGCGCACCCCGGCCGGCGATTCGCGCCCTTCGCCGTCCTCCTCCCGGTCCCGGCGCGGGCCGGCGCTCCGGGAGGCCCGGACCACCAGGTAGACGAGGAAGGCGATGGCGGCGCCCGCCGCCACCGCGAGCATCGCGACGAGGAACACGCTGCCCGCGGTCTCTCCCCGCCAGTCGCCCGCGCCGCGGCTCCACCAGGCGGCCGCGACGACCGCGGCCGCGAGCAGGGCCACCAGGACCGCGGCGAGGAGGTACTCGTACCAGCGGGTGCCCCGGCGCCCGCCGGCCGCCGGGGCCGCTCCCGGCCGCTCCCTTCGTGGCGGAGACGGATCAGCCAACCGCGCGGGTCCCCTGCGCGGGGGCGGTGTTCGGGGTGGGCAGCCGGTCGAGATAGGCGAGGACATCGGCAAGCGGCTCGACGTCGCCGAACTTGGCGTCGATGTCGAAGAGGTTCCACTCGACGGCGCCCGCGATGCGGTCCCCCACCGCCTCGCGCACCACGATGGGCCGGAAGCCCTCGGCGATCGCGTCCTCCGCGGAGTTGCGCACGCACGCCGACATCGTGACCCCGGTGAGGAGCACCGTGTCCACCCGCGCGGCGCGCAGGTACCCGGCGAGGAAGGTGCCGTGGAACGCGCTCGCCCGCTTCTTGACGATCACCGTCTCGCCGTCGGCCGGTGCGATCCGGTCGTCGATCTCGACCGGCTCGGTCCCGGTGAGCAGGTGCTCGGCGGGGATCTTGTGCTGCCAGAGCCCCGAGTCCGGGTGCGGGCCGTCCACGTTGTCGTAGGCGGTGGTGGTGTAGACGACCGGGATCCCCTTCGCGCGCGAGGCGGCAAGGAGCTCCTGCACGCTCGGGATGATGGTGTCCATCCCCTCGCACGAGAAGGCATGGTCCGGCCGGGTCCAGGCGTTGGCGAGGTCGATGTTGACGAGGGCGGGGCTCGTGCCGTAGCCGATCCGCCGCGCGAATCCCCGCGTGTCGTAGAGCTTGGAGTTCGCCCCGAAGAGGGTGTCGAGGGCCTGTCTCGTCGCATCGTCCATCGTCCCGATCCGCCTGATCCTGAAACGGCCGGAGAACGTAGCACCGGCCCGCCCGGCTGTCGATAGGCGCCTCGAATTGCCGCGGAGCGCCGAGGGTGGGCGGCGCTCGCGGGTCAGATGATGCCGCGGTCGCGGAGGCCGCGGAGGTCGGTCGCGCCGAGCCCGAGGCGCTCGCCGAGCACCTCGTCGGTGTGCTGGCCGAGGGTGGGGGGGGGCTGGCGGTAGGTGACCGGGGTGCCCGAGAGCTTGATGGGGCTCGCGATGAGCTTCGCGGGCCGGCCCCCGGTCGCGGGGTGGTCCATCTCCACCACCATCTCCCGGGCCTTCACCTGCGGGTCCGCGAACACCTCCTCCAGGGTGTTGATCGAGCCGTAGCCGACCCCGGCCGCCTCGAGGCGTTCGAGCCACCACGCGACGGGTCGGGCGCGGGTGATCCCGTTCAGGGTTTCCGTCACCTCGTCGCGGTTCCGGACCCGCTCGACGGCGGTCGCGAAGCGCTCGTCCTCGAGCAGGTGCCGGCAGTCCGCCGCCTCGCAGAAACGCTCGAAGGCGGGGTCGTTGGCGACCGACAGCACGAAGTAGCCGTCCGCGGCCGGCATCACCTGGTAGGGGACGATGTTCGGGTGCTGGTTGCCGAGCCGGGGCGGGTTCTCGCCGGTCGCGAGGTAGTTCATGCCTTGGTTCGCGAGCCACGCGACGTGGGCGTCGAGCATGGAGATGTCGACGTGCTGGCCGTCTCCGCTCAGGTGCCGGTGGCGCACCGCGGCGAGGATCGCGACCGCCGCGTACATCCCCGACATCAGGTCGGCGATCGAGACCCCCACCTTCATCGGCTCCCCGTCCGGTTCCCCGGTAATGCTCATGACCCCGCCCATCGCCTGGATGAGTGCGTCGTAGGCGGGCCTCGCCGCGTAGGGCCCGGTATGCCCGAAGCCGGTCACCGAGCAGTAGATGAGGCCCGGGAACTCGTCCCTGAGGTCGTCGTACCCGAGGCCGTACTTCGCGAGGGTCCCGGTCTTGAAGTTCTCCGCGAGGATGTCGCACCCCGCGATGAGCCGGCGCGCGAGCGCCTGGCCCTCCGGGTGCCCGAGGTTGAGGGTGACGGACCGCTTGTTGCGGTTCGTCCCCGCGAAGTACGCGCTCTCGGAGCTGTCCCCGCCGTCCGCCCGGGGGAGGTACGGCGGGGCGAAGTTGCGGGTGTCGTCGCCCGACCCCGGCCGTTCGATCTTGATGACCTCCGCCCCGAGGTCGCCCAGGATCTGCGTGCAGCTCGGGCCGGCGAGAATGCGGGTGAGGTCGAAGACGACGAGGCCGTCGAGGGGACCGTTCATCGAGTTGCTTCCTGCTGGTACGAGAGATCGGAACGAGCCGCCGCCCTGGCCCCGGGGGCGGGGTGCGGCGGGAAGCGCGAAAGGTTAGCAGGCGGCTCCGCCGAAGCGGAGCGAGCCGGACGGGCGCCGCCGGGGGCGGACGGGGGCGGGCGGACGGGCGGCGGTCACCGGCGCGCCGGCGGAGTGCTTCCCCTCCTCCGGATCCGGAACCGGCTCACCGGGGACCGAGGCGGACCTCGATGCCGCGGGCCGCGAGGCGGGCCTTCGCCTCCCCGACGGTGTAGTCGCCGAAGTGGAAGATGCTGGCCGCGAGCACCGCGTCCGCCCGCCCCTCGAGGACGCCGTCGGCGAGGTGGTCGAGGGTCCCGACCCCCCCCGAGGCGATGACCGGGATCCCGAGCGAGTCGGAGACCGCCCTCGTCAGGGCGAGGTCGAAGCCGTCCCGGGTCCCGTCCCGGTCCATGCTCGTGAGGAGGATCTCGCCCGCCCCGAGGGACTCCATCCGCGCGCACCACTCGACCGCGTCGAGGCCGGTCGGGCGCCGGCCGCCGTGGGTGTAGACCTCCCACCCGCGCTCCTCGGCGCCGCCGCCGTCGCCGCTCCCGTCCCCCTCACGCCGCCGCGCGTCGACCGCGACCACGATGCACTGGGAGCCGACCTTGGCCGCCGCGTCCGCGACGAGGCGGGGGTTCGCGACCGCCGCGGTGTTGATGGAGACCTTGTCCGCGCCCGCGTTGAGGAGCCGCCGGATGTGTCCGAGCTCGCGCACGCCGCCGCCCACGGTAAGGGGGATGAACACCTCGCTCGCCACCGCCTCGACGACGTGGACGAGGGTGTCTCGCTCGTCCGAGGAGGCGGTGATGTCGAGGAAGGCGAGCTCGTCGGCCCCCTGCTCGTCGTAGCGCCGCGCGACCTCCACCGGATCCCCGGCGTCCACGATGTCGACGAACTTGACGCCCTTCACCACCCGTCCCGCGTCCACGTCGAGACACGGGATGATGCGCGCCGCGAGCCCCATCGGCCGGTCGAATCGAGTCGGGGGACCGGGCTAGAGGCCCCAGGGCTCGCCGCCGAGCTCGCTCGCGAGCTCCGCCGCGGCCGCGAAGTCGAGGGTCCCCTCGTAGAGCGCTCGTCCCACGATCGCGCCCGCGACCCCGGCGTCGGCCGCGGCACAGATGGCCCGGATGTCGTCGAGGTCGCGGACCCCGCCCGACGCGAACACGGGGACGTTGACGTCGCGGGCGAGGCGCTCGGTCGCCTCGACGTTCACGCCCTCGAGCATCCCGTCGCGCCCGATGTCGGTGTGGATGATCGCCTCCACCCCGCAGTCCTCGGCGCGCCGGGCGAAGTCGTCGACCTGGAAGCGGGTGAGCCTGGACCAGCCGTCCACCGCGAGCCGTCCGTCGCGGGCGTCGAGACCGACGATGATGTGCCCCGGAAACTCGACGCACGCGTCGGCCACGAAGCCGGGCGTGGTCACCGCCCTGGTCCCGAGGATCACGTAGCGGGCGCCGGTCGCGAGGTAGCCTTCGATGGTGTCGTCGTCCCGGATCCCGCCCCCCACCTGGACGTCGATGTCCGGGAACTCGGACACGAGGGCGCGGATGACCTCCCCGTTCCGGGGCGCCCCCTCGACCGCCCCGTCGAGGTCCACGAGGTGCAGGCGCCGCGCCCCCGCGTCCACCCAGCGGCGGGCGGCGTCCCGGGGGTCGTCGTCGAACACCGTCACCTCGTCCATCCGGCCCTGGCGGAGCCGCACGCACTTGCCGTCCTTGATGTCGATCGACGGAATCAGGAGCATCGGTCAGTGAGCCTCGTCCCAGTTCAATCCGCTGCCGGCCTCGACCTCGAGCGGAACCCGGAGGCGGCCGGCGCCCATCCGTTCCGCGAGCTCGCCGGCGGCCCGCGCCATCCGCTCCGCGACGGCGGCGCTCGCCTCCGCCGCCGCGCCCTCCGCGACCTCGAACACGAGCTCGTCGTGCACCTGCATGATCATCCGCACCTCGTCCTCGCGGCCGCGCGTCCAGTCGTGCAGGGACACCATGGCCCGCTTGATGACGTCGGCGGCGGTGCCCTGCATCGGCGCGTTGATCGCGGTGCGCTCGGCGTACTGACGGCGGGCGGCGTTCCGCGACTTGATCTCGGGAAGGTGCAGCCGCCGGCCGAACACGGTCTCGACGTAGCCCCGGTCGCGGGCCCGCTCCCGGGTCTCGTCCATGTACGCGCGCACCCCCGGGTAGCGCTCGAAGTAGCGATTGATGTACTCCTGCGCCTCGCCGCGCTCGATTCCGAGCTGGCGGGCGAGTCCGAAGGCGGACATCCCGTAGATGAGGCCGAAGTTGACCGCTTTCGCGCGCCGGCGCATCTCGCCATCCACCGCCGCCTCGTCGATGCCCCCCACTTCGGCGGCGGTCGCCCGGTGGATGTCGCGCCCGGCCGCGAACGCCCGGAGCAGGCCCTCGTCGCCCGACAGGTGGGCCATGATGCGAAGCTCGATCTGGGAGTAGTCGGCGGAGAGAAGCCGGAACCCGGGGGGGGCGATGAACGCCTGGCGGATGCGCCGCCCCTCGGCGGTGCGAACGGGGATGTTCTGCAGGTTCGGGGCCGACGACGAGAGCCGCCCGGTGGAGGCGACCGCCTGGTGGTAGCTGGTGTGCACCCGCCCGGTCGTCGGGTTCACGCTCTCCCGGAGCGCGACCGCGTAGGTCGAGCGGAGCTTCGACAGGGCCCGGTGATCGAGGATGATGCGGGGCAGGGCGTGCTCCTCCCGGGCGAGCTCCTGGAGCACCGCGTCCGCGGTGGACGGCTGGCCGGTCGGGGTCTTCGTCCGGATCGGCAGCCCGAGCCGGTCCGGGTCGAACAGGATCGCCTGGATCTGCTTCGGCGACTGGAGGTTGAACGGGCCCCCGGCCTCCGCGTGGGCCTCGCGCTCGAGGGCATCCATCCGCACCGCGAGCTCCTCGCTCAGCGCCCGGAGCCGTTCGGTGTCGACCTCGACGCCGCGACGCTCCATCGCGGAGAGGACCGGTACGAGGGGCATCTCGATCTCGCGGTAGACGCGTTCGAGCCCCGGATGATCGGCGAGCCGCGGGGTGAAGAAGGCATGCAGGCGAAGGGTCACCTCCGCGTCTTCCGCGGCGTAGGGCCCGGCCTCTTCGAGCGGGACCTGGTCGAAGGTGATCTGCTTCGCCCCCTTGCCCGCCACCTCCTCGAACTTGCGGGTGCGGATCCCGAGGTACCGCGTCGCGAGGGAGTCCATGTCGTGACGGGTCGCGGTGCTGTCGAGCACGTAGGACTCGAGCATGGTGTCGTGCGCGATTCCGGCCATCGCGATGTCGTGGTTCGCGAGGACGCTCATGTCGTACTTGAGGTTGTGGCCGATCTTGGGCCGGTCCGGATCCTCCAGGAGCGGGCGGAGCGCGTCGAGCACCCGTTTCTCGTCGAGCTGGTCCGGCGCCCCGGGGTAGCGGTGCGCAAACGGGACGTAGGCCCCCTCGCCGGGGGCGGCCGCGAGGGCGACCCCGACGACCCTCGCGTCCACGTAGTCGAGGCTCGTCGTCTCGGTGTCGAAGGCGAAGGATTCCGCCTCCCGGATCCGGTCCATCCACCGGTCGAAGGCTTCCCCGGTGAGCACCGTCTCGTACGAAACCTCGGGCTCCGGGGCGGACGCGTCGCCGCCACCCTCGGCCGGCCCGGCGTCCGCGCCGCCGGCCGCGGCAGGCCGCGCGTCGTCCAGGAGCTCGTCGAGCAGCGAGCGGAACTGGAGCCGGCGGTAGAGGGCTTCGAGGGCGTCCCGGTCCGGCGCGTCGGGTCGAAGCGCTTCGGGGTCTTCGGGAACCTCGACGTCGCGCCGGATCGTCACCAGCCGGCGGGAGAGCTCCATCCGGCTCTCC
This sequence comes from Gammaproteobacteria bacterium, assembly GCA_022822245.1. Next base: position 4,341 of record JAJECB010000255.1, on the reverse strand, counting down.
GCCGCCCCGCTCTGCGCCCCGTCCTCCGCCCCGTTCGGCTCGATGAACTCGCGTAGGTACTCGCCGACCTTCCCTCCGATCGCGGCCGCGTTGTCCCGGACCCCGTCGAGCGAGCCATAGGCGGCGAGCCACTTGACGGCCGTCTTCGGCCCGACCTTGGGAACCCCGGGCACGTTGTCCACCGCGTCCCCGACGAGGGTGAGGTAGTCCACGATGCGCCCCGGCGGGACCCCGAACCTCGCCTCCACGCCCGCCTCGTCGAGGACGGAGTCGTCCATGGTGTTGACGAGGGTGATCCGCTCGTCCACGAGCTGGGCCATGTCCTTGTCGTTGGTGGAGATGAACACCCGGCACCCCCTCTCGCCGGCGCGCTCGGCAAGGGTGCCGATGACGTCGTCCGCCTCCACCCCGGGCACGCAGAGGAGGGGCAGGCCCAACGCCCTGACGATGCGGTGGAGCGGCTCGATCTGGGCGCGGAGCTCGTCCGGCATGGGCGGGCGGTTCGCCTTGTACTCGGGATACCAGTCGTCCCGGAAAGTCTTCCCGGGGGCGTCGAAGACGACCGCGAAGTACTCGCTCGGATAGTCCGCCCGGAGCCGGCGGAGCATGTTGACGACCCCGCGGACCGCCCCGGTCGGCTCCCCGTCGGAGGTGGTGAGGGACGGCATCGCGTGGAAGGCCCGGAACAGATACGACGAGCCGTCCACGAGTACGATGGTGGGTGAGTCCGCCATGAGTCATGCGTACCGGGAAGCGGGGCGATGATAGCCCGAATTCCCGCGCCCCGCATGCGTCTTCGGCCCGTTTCCCTCCCGCGGGGCAGGAGGGCGGACCCCGAAACCTACGTCAGGGCGAGGGCGCCGAGGCCGAGGATCGCGGCGAACCCCACCACATCGGTGATCGTCGTCAGCACCACTCCGCCCGCGAGGGCGGGGTCGATGGAGAGCCGCCGCAGGAGCAGGGGAAGCGACGCCCCCGCGAGCGCCGCCACCAGGGCGTTGAGGAGCAGGGCCGCCGCCACCACCGCCCCGAGCCAAGGGTCGCGGAACCACAGGGCCGCGATCGCGGCCACCACCGCGGCCCACACGAGCCCGTTGATCCCGCCCACCATGAGCTCCTTCCCGACGAGGGCGCGCGCGTTGTGGAAACCGAGCTGCCCGAGGGCGATCCCCCGGATGGCGACGGTGAGGGTCTGGGTCCCCGCGATCCCCCCCATGCTCGCCACCACCGGCATCAGGATCGCGAGCGCCACCACCTGCTCGATGGTCTCGTCGAAGCGGCCGATCACCCACGCGGCGACGAGAGCGGTCGCGAGGTTGGTCCCGAGCCACACGAGCCGGCGCCGGGCCGCCGCGCCGATGGGCCCGAAGAGGTCGTCCTCTTCGTCGAGGCCGGCCATCTGCATGAACGACCGCTCCTCCTCGTCGCGGATGACGTCCACCACGTCGTCCACCGTGATGCGCCCGAGAAGCTTCCCGTCGCCGTCCACCACCGGGGCGGAGATGTAGTCGCGCCGTTCGAAGAGCTTCGACACCTCGTTCGCGGGGAGGTCGGCGGCGATGGGCGCGACGTCGCCCTGCAGGAACGCTTCCACCGGCTCGTCGGCGTCCCGCGTGAGGAGGTCGGCGAGGCGGATGGTTCCCTGCAGGCGCCCGTCGCGGTCGACGACCATCAGCCGGTTGGTGGCGGGGGGGATCTCGCCCAGCCGGCGCAGGTACCGCTGCACCACCTCCACCGTCACGTCGGCGCGCACGCTGATCGCGTCGCGGTTCATGAGCCCGCCCGCGCTGTCCTCGGGGAAGGCGAGGGCGCGCGCGAGCCGCTCCCGGTCCTGCGCCGCCATGGCTTCGAGGACGTCCTCCATCACCTCCTCGGGAAGCTCCTGGAGGATGTCGACGACGTCGTCCTCGTCGAGGTGGGCGGCGAGGGCGGCCAGCTCCTCCGGCCGCATGGTGAGGAGGCGCCCGGCGCGCACCGCATCCTCGATCTCGGCGAGGACGTCGTGGCGGCGGGCGGGGTCGATGCAGCTCCAGGCCGCGTCGCGGTCACGCGCGGGGAGGGACTCGAACCAGTCCGCGGCCTCCGCCGGATGGAGCTCGTCGAGCGCCGCGCGCAGGGGTCCGACGGCGCCCTGATCGAGGAGCTCCGCCAACCGTTCGTAGCGCGGGACGGGCCGGGCGAGGTCGCCCTCGAAGCGGCTTTCGTTCATCTTTTCTCCGGGGGATTTACGCCGGGTCCGATTCTGATATTGTCGCGCCCGCCACGGACCGGCGTTCGACGCGGACGCGGCGCTCCTCGCGCAGTTCCGGATGCGTCGAAAGACCGAGTGAGATCAAAACCTTCGACGTTACGAGGAGTGCCATGACCCGCCAACCGGAAAGCGTCGACCAGTCCGACCGGATCGTCCCCGTCAACCTTCGCCAGAGCGGTCGGACCCCGACCGAGCTTCTCATCTCGACGCGCGTGCGCAAATCGCCCTACTGGCACCTGTCCCACGAGGCGGGCTGCTGGCGGGCCACCGTCTACAACCGGATCTACCACCCCCGGGGCTACGTGCGGCCGGAGGACGGCGGCGCGGCGGTGGAGTACGAGGCGCTGACGAAGCACGTCACCATGTGGAACGTCGCGGTCGAGCGCCAGATCCGCGTCAAGGGACCGGACGCCGAGCGGTTCACCGACTACGTCATCACCCGCGACGCGACGCGTATCGAGCCGATGCACGCGAAGTACGTGATCCTCTGCAACGAGCGGGGCGGGATCCTGAACGATCCGGTGCTCCTGCGGATTGCCGAGGACGAATTCTGGTTCTCTCTCGCCGACTCCGACATCCTGTTCTGGCTCCAGGGGGTCAACGTCGGGATGAAGATGGACGTCGAGATCGACGAGATCGACGTCTGCCCGGTGCAGATCCAGGGGCCGAAGTCGCTCGATCTCATGGCCGACCTGGTGGGAGGCGGCATCCGGGAGATCCCCTACTACGGCCTCATGGAGGCCGAGATCGCGGGGTGTCGGGTGGTGATCTCCCAGTCCGGCTTCTCGGGGGAGAAGGGCTACGAGATCTACCTCCGGGATGCCACCCGGCACGCCGAGAAGCTCTGGTACGCGGTGCTCGAGGCGGGCAAGGCCCACCAGCTCATGGTCATCGCCCCGGGCCACCAGCGCCGCATCCAGGCCGGGATCCTCTCCTGGGGGCAGGACATCGACCACGAGACGGTGCCCTTCCAGTGCAACCTCGCCTACCAGGTTCCGCGGAAGAAATCGGGCGACTACATCGGGCGGGCCGCGCTCGAGCGGATGCGCGAGGAGATCGAGGCGGGGCGCCCCCCGTTCTCGATGGTGATGGCGGGGATGACCCTGGGTGGAAAGCCGATCGACGACTACGCGCCGGACTTCTGGCTCGTGTCGGATGCGGGCGGCGGCGATCCCATCGGCTACCTCACCTCGCCGTGGTACGCCCCGGAGCTCGGCACGAACATCGCGATGGGGTACGTCCCGGTGGGCAAGTCCGGCGTCGGCACCGAGCTCACGGTGTGGCTGCCCGACGAGTACGCGAGCGAGCCCGGGAAGCCGGACCGTGCCGAGGTGTGCGAGGTGCCGTTCCGGCCGTCGGTCAATCCGAGCGCCCGCGAGGTCGCGCGTGCCCGGGGCGAGGACGCGACCGTCTGAACCATGGGGTCGGAGCGAGGTCTCGGTCTGGTACCGGGTTCGGGTGAGCGCACCGGATGAGGACCGCGAAAACCCACTCCGATCCCCTCTTGTTCGACAGCGAGCCTCCGCTCGACCGGGGGCGGCTCTACCGCGGTGAGCTGCCGGTCTTTCGCGAGCTTCCCGCGATGCTCGGCCTCGTCGCGCGGGCGCGCGCAATGGCCGAGGCGGCCTTCGCCCCCCATTCTCCGCCGCTGGCCCAGAACGCGCTCGATCCCGAGGACTTCCTCGCGCGGGCGGCGGCGCTCCGGCGCTCGTTCATGGGCGACGCGGAGGCGCGCGCCGCCTTTCGGGCCGTGATCGAGTCGCTCGGGCTCGATCCGGCCTCGACCTTCGCCGACCGGCTGATCCTGCGCCTGCAGCCGAGCGGGGACACCCACTCGGGGCGGCGGGTGCGCGACCTTCCCCCGCACCGCGACACCTGGGGCTCGAACCTGATGTCCCAGGTCAACCTCTGGGGTCCGGTGTTCCCCCTCGACCCGGGGGCGACCATGGTGATCTGGCCGACCCTCTTCGGCCGGCCGGTGCCGAACACGAGCGAGGGCTGGGATCTCGAGCGTCTCCGGGAGGCGCCGGGCCGCTATCCGCTCCTGCCCGTGCTCCGCGGCCCGGTTCCGAATGACGGGCGGGGGGCGC